>DASPJQ010000248.1:0-4260 GCA_035628535.1 Flavobacteriales bacterium
CAGCGGCCAGGCCGGCAATACCACTACCTATAATGGCTGTTTTTTTCACTGTTGAATAATGAGGTAAATATAGTATCTTTAAATCCCTATTGCCGTGAATTATGAAGAACCTTTATGTTTTCTTTTTCCTGCTTACTGTAAACGCTGGTTTTACCCAGGTCAAAACAAATGAGGTTAAGCCCGAAGTTATTCCTGACCAGGCCCATGTTGAAGAAAAGGCCCAATTTCCCGGTGGACAAAACGCCTTGACAAAATTCATTGACTCAGAAATTAAATACCCGGCTGAGTGTTTTGAAAAAAAAATACAGGGCAAGGTGTATGTTGAATTTGTAATTGATGAAAACGGTAAGGTAAAAGGCGCCCGTGTTAAACAAAAGAGCAATGCAGCCCTTGATGCCGAAGCGTTGCGGGTAATAAAGGCCATGCCCAGGTGGAAACCCGCCAAAGTGATAGGCAAACCTGTAAGGTCAATGATGGTTTTACCGGTGAGTTTTAAATTGCCGGAAAACGACAGTGAAAAAAAAGATAAGGGATGAAATAGGATTCACGAAGGTTTAATTAAAACAATGCGTATGAAAACAATTTTTGCATGCTTATTGCTTGTAGCGGCTTTTAACGGTCACCTGTTTGCCCAAACCGTGGAAGAAAAACCCATGGAGGAAGTGTTGGACATTGGGGTTGTAGAGCAGCCTGCCGAATACCCGGGGGGAATCCCGGCCCTGATGGAGTTTCTTTCAAAAAACGTTGTTTACCCGAAAGAATGTGCCGAAAAGAGTATTGAGGGTAAAGTATACGTAGAGTTTGTGATAGGTGTTGACGGTGGGGTTGGGCACATACGCATAAAACGTGGCGTTGACAAACTGCTTGACGAAGAAGCCATGCGCGTTGTGGGGATTTTTCCGAAGTGGACCCCGGCAACCCATTTGGGAAAACGCGTGCCGTGCAAATTCGTATTGCCGGTTAATTTTAAACTAAAAGGAGATGAAAATCCGACTGAAATTATTATTGACGAAACCAGGAAATGAACCGGGCTCCTATAGGCATTTTTGATTCGGGTATTGGCGGGCTTACTGTAGCAAAAGCCATTTCAAACATACTTCCCAATGAACAGTTGATTTATTTTGGCGATACGGCCCATATGCCCTATGGCGACAAGTCAAAAGAACTTATACGGACATATGCCACCCGCATTACCGACTTTTTACTGCATGAAAAAAAATGCAAGGCCATAGTAATTGCCTGCAATACCGCCAGCGCTGCAGCTTATGAATTGCTGCGCGACACCTATAAGGGAAAAGTGCCCGTCATTAATGTAATTGACCCCATGATTGAAGCGGTAATAGCTGATGACAGCATTAAAAATGTAGGCATTATTGCTACAAAAACCACCATTAACTCGGGCATATACCAGGAAAAATTCACCCGCAGAAAACCGCAGCTGAAATTTTCGGCTATGGCAACGCCTTTACTTGCGTCAATGATTGAAGAGGGATTTTATAACAACAACATTAGTCATGCAGTGCTGGGCAACTATTTGTCGGACCCGGCCCTGGACGGAATTGACGCCCTTGTACTGGCCTGCACGCATTACCCGCTTATTAAAAGCGAGATTGCAAAATTTTACGGTGGCAAGGTCAAACTGTTTGACTCAGCCGAAGTGGTTGCACACAAACTAAAACCGATATTGGAAAAAGAAGGGCTTGACAGCAGTGCCAAAACAGGTACCGATGTGTTTTACGTGTCAGACTACACACAGTCATTTGAGCGTACCACCAATATATTTTACGGTAAAGAAATTCAGCTGGATTTATATAAGATCTAATGGGTGAGCTTGAAAAAAATACAAAAATTCTGCATGATTTTGTAAAGGGTAAAATACGCATGAAAGTGGGGTTGTTTTTCGGGTCGTTTAACCCGTTGCACGTAGGCCATATGATAATTGCCAATCATATGCTGGGTGCAGGTCTTGACAAAGTATGGTTTGTTGTTAGCCCGCACAACCCGTTAAAAGACAAAAAATCGCTGCTGGCCGCCAACCACCGCATTTATATGTGTAATGTAGCCATTGAAGACAACCCGAAGTTTATGGTATGCGATATTGAGACAAAACTGGAGCAGCCTTCATATACGGTGAATACATTAACGCATTTGCGTGAAAAATACCCGCAATACGATTTTGCGCTCATTATGGGGGAGGATAACCTGGCCGGTTTTCACAAGTGGAAAAACCCCGGTGAAATTGTAAAACACCATGAAGTGTATGTGTACGCGCGTGAATCAGCCACAGGTGAACCCAAAAATGAATACTATAAACACCCAAAGGTAAAACTGGAGCAAACACCGTTAATTAATATTACGTCAACGCAAATACGGGAAATGATTAAGAAAGGAAAAGATGTAAAGTATATGGTAACGGAACCGGTGTACAGGTATTTGGTGGAGATGAGTTTTTATAAATGAGCAAATGAAACCGAACGCACCAACCAATATTTTTGTTCATGTGCGAAACTGTTTTAGCAGGCTGTTTCGCTGCTCCGGAGGAGCGGTATAAAAAAAAGAAAATGAAAATTGCAGAAATAATAAAGCTATTGGAACAATTGGCACCGCCAGCCTATGCGGAAGATTACGATAACGTAGGATTGCTCATGGGCAATGCGCAGGCTGAGGTAACGGGAATTTTATGCACGCTGGATTGCATTGAAAGCGTGGTTGACGAAGCCATAAAACACAAATGCAACCTGATTGTGACGCACCACCCCATAATTTTTAAAGGCCTGAAAAAAATTACCGGTGCCAATTACGTTGAGCGCACTGTAATTAAAGCCATAAAAAACGATGTTGCCATTTACGCCATACATACCAACCTTGATCATGTAACGCGTGGGGTTAACAGTATAATTTGCGAACAATTGGGATTAAAAAACACCGGCATTTTAAAATCGAAAAGCGATGGGTTGTTAAAACTGGCTGTGTTTGTGCCGCATAAAAACGTAGAAGAAGTGGAGCAAGCCATGTTTAAGGCGGGTGCAGGAAACATTGGGAATTACAGTGAATGTGATTTTAAGGTGGAAGGGGTAGGTGGTTATAAAGCCAATGAATACGCCAACCCTGCTATAGGAGAAATAAATAAGCGGCATACCGAACCTGAAACCCGCGTTGAAGTTATATTGCCTGCACATGCACAACACACGGTGGTTGCTGCTATGATAAAAGCTCACCCGTACGAAGAGGTGGCGTATGATTTATTTGCATTAAAAAACACCAGCCCGGGCGTGGGTGCCGGCATGGTTGGCGAGCTGGAAAAACCGTTGGGAATAGAAGAATTTAAAGGGCTTTTGAAACAGGTTTTTAAGTCGGGGGCTGTACGGCATACGCGTTTTTTGGGCGAAAAAATCCGGAAAATAGCTGTTTGCGGTGGGAGCGGCAGTTTTTTGCTGAAGGACGCAATACGCTCGGGGGCTGATGTTTATATTACAGGCGATTTCAAGTACCATGAATTTTTTGACGCTGAAAATCAAATAGTTATTGTGGATGTGGGTCATTTTGAAAGCGAACAGTATACCCCACAACTTTTAGCAGACTACCTAAAAGAGCGTATTCAAAAAAATAGTACATTTGCCGTCCGCCTTTCAGAGGTGGAAACGAACCCGGTAAAATATTTTTAACCATGGCAAAAACAGCTTTTAAAGACAGCAAATCAGATGTAAGTGTAGAAGAAAAGTTGAGGGCTTTGTTCAAGCTCCAGCAGATTGATACCAAAATTGACAAAATACGCACGGTGCGTGGCGAGTTGCCGCTTGAAGTGCAGGACATGGAGGATGAAATTGCAGGATTGGAAGTGCGTTTGCAAAAACTTACGGAAGAGGTAAGGGAATACGAGCAGGAACTTGCCAATAAGAAGAATGCCAAGAAGGATGCGCAGGCAGCCATCAAAAAATACGAAGCGCAGCAATCAAAAGTGCGTAATAACCGCGAGTACGATTCATTGAGCAAGGAAGTTGAATTCCAGAAACTGGAAATTGAACTGGCTGAAAAACGTACCAAGGAAGCGGAATACCAGCTGACCATTAAAACCGGTTTGCTTGCCACCATACAAGCGCAGGTTGACGACAAGAAAAAAGAACTTGAGATCAAACAAAAAGAATTAAAAGAAATTACAGATGAAACCCAGGCGCAGGAAACCGAATTGATTACTCAGTCGGAAAAAGCGCAAAAAGCAATTGATGAGCGTTTGTTAACCGCATACCACCGCCTGCGCAA
>DASPJQ010000249.1:0-6274 GCA_035628535.1 Flavobacteriales bacterium
GTATAGTTTGCACCGCTCAGGGTGATTTTGCTTCCTGTTTCAATGGTAGTGGTGTCGTTGTCAATCATGAAAACATTTCCTGTTTGCACACTTAAATCAGCATTGGCGGGAGTAATTGAGGCCGCCAGGTTTGCCACATAACCGTCAACACTTGAGCGTACAACGTATGTACGGCAACCGCTGGTATCGCGGCCTACAGCAAAAGTAATTCCTGTTAATGTATAGTCATTGCCAAATACAGGTGTAACTGAAAACTCGTAGTACTTTGTCAGATCAACCGCACCGGTAAAGTTTGAATATACTGTTTCACCGTCAGCTGCACCGGTTGGCCAATCGCTGTATGAAGCCATCAGGTCAAGCGTGGAATTCATGCTTACGCCATTTGCAGTAAATTGACTATAGGTAATTGATGAATCAGATTGTGTTGGCGGAGGGGTTGGGTCAGTTTGACCCGAAGTGGTTAATAAACTGTCAAAATCATATGCGCCTGAAAGTGATGCAAGGTCACAGGTATTGTCATAACGGTTGGTACAATTGTTATGTCCTTTTGTTTCGGGGGTATCTGCAATCCCGTCATTGCCACAGGCAACGGTCGGATCATTGGTGCTGCCCCAGGTATGTGAAAGTGCAAGCCAGTGACCAACCTCATGCGTTAATGCACGTGAATTAAACGATGAAGATGGGGAAAGGCTTCCGATGTAGTTATTCAAAATGATAATCCCATCGGCAAAAGCAAGAAATCCAACTGTTGCGTCAGGATAGTATGCATATCCTGCAACGCCCGGCTCCATGGCATCAACCACCCAAACATTCAGGTATTTATCACGGTCCCACTGGTGAAGTTTGGAATAATCATCGCCCTGGGTTGTTTCGTGTGAATAATAGTGATTAATACCGTTCGTACAATTTCCATCGGGATCCAGCGTAGCCAGCTTGAATTCAATCCTGCAATCGGCAATTAACGGAATAAACTCAGGTACTACAGTTGCGGTATCGGCATTCTGCTTGCGGTAATCACGGTTCAGAATCATAACCTGGTTAATTACGTTGGCATCGGGAATATTCTCGCTGCCATAACGGTGTATGATGTGAAACACAATTGGAATTGTATATACAGTTGTATCATCGCTACGGTGTGCGCTTTTAAAAACATTTTCCATGAATTTATCATGGTCCTTTTGCATTTCAGGATGCTCAGCGTAAAGTTTCCTAAGGCGTGCAGCGTTACCACAATATAAATCATGGTCCTTTTCCTGTGCGAGTGCGGGAAATACACAGGTAAATGCAACCGTTGCCATTACCATTGATTTCCAATTTTTAAGTGCTTTGTACATACTGTTCAATTTTAATTACGGGAATGCTGTTTGTTTATTATTCTATTGCAATTTATTGTTTTTCCAGGCAACACGCACTAAACACATATAAAACAGAATAGGCAAGAATATCGGAATAATTGATTAAAAAAATGCTTATACCTGTTTTTACATCCTTAAAATCAGAAAGGTACACAAAGGCGGCCTTTCTAAAATCAGTACGTGTACACCTTGAAACAAAAATAATAATAAAATGATATGAAATACGTTGGCGGCCTTACCGTTGGCTAATTAATATTAGCCTCTAATTAACTATTTCTTAACAACTTGGCCGTCAAGCTTCATAACAATGATTTTGTCATCCGACTTCAAAACCAATTTGTTCCAGGCCGGATACTTCACGCTAAACGATCCTGCAGCCGCTTCCTGCATGAACGTAAAATCCTTGTCAAACAGCATTTCATTTCCGCCATGTACCAGTTTGTAAAGAATAATCCTGTTCTGGGGATATGTACTCAATTCAGTGCTCCACGATACAAGGTTATTGAATGTACTTTTTACCGTTTTAAGGTCTTCCTGAACGTGCCAAACCACCGTTGAACCAACTTCATAACCCAATTGCATGAAAACAAAACCTCCTTTAACCGGTATTATTTCCACGTAAGAATAATCTGAAAAACCAAACTCACACGGTTCGCGGGTTCCTGTATTCAAATTTATATACTCAAATTTACGCCTGGTTGTTTCGCCCTCTTTCACCAGCGAAAAGCCCAACCCTGTCCTGCTTTTATTGGCCGCCAGCAGGTAAAAACCGGCAGGAATTTTTACCGGCAGCCCCCCGTCAAAAAACTCAATGGTGCGCCCTAGCCGTGTCGGGAGAGGTATTTCGTTTTCGTGGTTCCCTTTTGAATGATCAGTAATAACAGCAGGGCTTTGGTAATAGAGCAGCGACAATTCACTGTTATAAATGTAATCGGGAAAAACAAACAGGGTTTCATCAGGTTTAAAACTATAAAGCGTTTCGTTTTTTTCATCCACCACCCGCCAGACGTGTAACGTATCTTTAATGAGGTAATGGTTTTTCCAGGGCCTTAACTCCGTTGCGCTGCCAAATTTTTTTTGATCAAATCCGTTTAACGCAACGCTTCGGCTTAAACACACATGGTGTGTATCCTGGTAACCATAGTCATGGTAGTAATCCGCATAATGGCTTCGCATATACTCACTGGTTACAAGTTTTTCATCAATGATTTCACATGAAAATACGTTATGCGTGCCCTGATCATACACTTCGCGCGAGGCAAGGCCGGGCACTGAATCAACGGGCACAAATTCATTTGTCGTTAATTTATAAAACAGACTATCGTTAAGAATAAATCCGTTTTCGCGCTGGTTGTAGAATATTTTTTTGAATACCGGCTGTACCATCTGCGCCCCGTAGTGCCTGCGAAGACCAATGCGCTTGTTTTGCACAACCGTGTACACCTGGTTTGTCTGGTTGAAATCAATCAAATCATAAACTGGCGGCACCAGCCATTGCATGCGAAGCAAATCAATGACTCCTGCTTTTTCTTTTTCATTTACCAGCAAGGGCATTCCATTGGGAACGGTGTTTTTGTCAATTAGCAGATGTTTATGCGAGCCTGTGTAGTTTACACCCGTAAATTGTGCAAGGTAGGCCGTATTCGCCAGCAGGGCGTCAACCGGTATGTTTTTAAATACGGGACTTCCTCCTTTTGAATAAAATGAGAACGAAAGGCTGTCATTGGAAAAACGCATGCAGGAAAACCCTTCTTTTAATGCCATTATTTTTGTAAACTGCTGCGGAACAATCCATTTATGCGTTTTCAAATCAAAAACACCACTTCCATTAAAATTTGGCACACCTTGCATAAATACCATCGAGTCCACACCTGTTATTGAAGATATGCCCACTACATACCCGCCCGGTTTTCCAGGCACGAAATCCTGTACAATGGCAAATTGACCTGCTGCTTCCAGCGAAGCGTTTAAAACAGGCAAATCATAGGTAGATAGTCCTTCAGGTGAAAAATCATCCAGCGGTGACAGGTAGAGCGATTCCTGGTCCTCACCGTTGCAGGTTACAATTGTAAAGTCCGTTTCGTTTTGGGGAATCATTATGGTTGCTTTTTCCAAACGGTTGTAATCATTGGAAAAATTGGATTCCACATTTTCATCCCCAGCATTGCAACCCACTTTCCCGTTTTTAATTGTAAATACCGATCGCGGATAGGCCCGTGGAATATAAACGAATTCATACTTACCGGTATCAACGATAAAATTAAAATATACCGGATCAAAAAGGGCCTGGGTTTTTCCGTCATCGGTTTTATATATGTCATAGTTCAACCACCCTGCCCTGACTGGTTCAGGATCTTTTGGAGAAAAATCGCCTAACAGTATTTTTAGCGCTTTTTTTTCAATGCCTCTTTCATCAAACCGGTAAGTGCCCATTTTGTCAAACGATGCGTTGTAAACATGGATTTTTTGCATCCATTGGTTTTTTTCCAGTGTAATTTCTTTGACCAAAACGTTATTTCCAAGCAAACCCGTTTTTGCAAACCGCGGTTGGATGACCCATGTTTTTGCTTTAAGATCGTAAACACCGCTATGCATGACCGGTAAAAAATACTGCATGGCCATTTTTCCATCGGCTGTAGTTGAGTCATTTCCTTCACGTGTTAATACCTGTTGCGGGCCCCTGGCTTCAATGTAAAAATTAACCAATACATAATTTTTAAATAAGGTTAACGTGTTTTCTGTACGCATGTCAAGCTGTAAATAGTTATGTTTTTCCTCTTTCCACGGGTAAATGGTGTAGTTGTTTTCAATGGCAAAAGCATCAGCCCGCTCAATGCCCGACCCTGCGCGCCAATAAATCATTTTATTTTGCTGTTTTAGGTCTTTGTCTACAAAAAAAAGCTTGCCTTTTTTTACAACAATATACCGGTTGGTGTGGTCTTCAGTGGCCAGTATAAAATCATTGGAGGCCGGAACCTTTACAGCGCGTTGGGCCAGGTCATAAACGCCCCAGCCTTTTTTTGTCTGGAAGTAAAGCGTGTTATTTGTTTTATAGGCGTCCACTACCGGTTCTTTTATTCTGACCGAATCCTTCCAATTGATTTGGGTTCGGCATACAAGCGCTATTAAAAAAAACAGGATGACAAGGATATGCTTCATGAAAATGCTTTTTTGACGAATATATTTAATTTAATGACAGTTAAGCGGCATGATATTAACCTTAATCAACCCGTTTTTAACCTGCGGTTACATTTATACAGCTATATTTGCATTAAACCATAAGTATGTTGCGTCAAGTCAGTACCAAAGCTGTTTTATGCCTGTTGCTTTGTTTTCCATTTTCAGCAATGAGCCAAACAACCCCGAAGCCAAGGCTGGTTGTAGGCATTGTGGTTGATCAAATGCGCTACGATTACCTGTACAGGTATGAAAAAAAATACGGCAAGGGCGGACTCATGCGCCTTTTAAACCAGGGATATGCTGTGCATAATTGCCATTATAATTATATGCCCACGTATACAGGGCCGGGGCATGCCAGCATTTATACCGGCTGCACCCCTTCAACCCACGGTATAATTGCAAACGATTGGTTTGATAGAACAACAAAAAACTATGTATATTGTGTGCAGGACACTTCCTTCAAAACGGTAGGAGCGGCCGGTAGAACCGGTATGAAGGCGCCAACCCGTATGCTTACCACTACCATTGGCGATGAATTGCGCATCAATACGGTCAAAAAAAGCAAGGTGTTTGGTGTTGCACTAAAAGACCGCAGTTCCATTTTACCGGGCGGACATGCAGCCAATGGCGCATTTTGGTTTGATGATGCAACGGGCACCTGGATAAGCAGCACGTATTATTACAAAGACGGTTTTCCGCAATGGATTAAAGACGTTAATGCAAAAACAAAAGAACTTTTTTTGCATCACCTGGACCAAAAATGGAATACGCTTTACGATATTTCAACCTATACAGAAAGTATTGCCGATGACAATCCGTACGAAAAACCTTTGCCCGGAGAAAGAGCACCGGTATTTCCGCATGATTTGCCGGCCATCATGGCAGCCGGAGGCAATTACGGCCTTATTAAGATTACTCCTTTTGGAAACACGATTACCAAAGATTTTGCCAAACTCATTATCGAAAATGAGGACCTTGGTAAAGACGAAGTAACAGACTTGCTTTGTATAAGTTTTTCTTCGACCGATATTATTGGCCACAATTTCGGGCCTTCATCGGTTGAAACAGAAGACTGTTATTTGCGACTTGATAAGGACCTTGAGGATTTGCTGGTTTTTTTGGATTCGAAAATAGGAAAAGGCAAGTATACGGTATTTCTTACAGCCGATCATGGTGCCGTTGAAATACCCGCTTACCTGAAAGAGTTCCATATTGCTGGCGGAACCATCAATGAGCAAGTCATTGAAAACGATCTTGACACGTTAATGGAACAACTTTATGGTAAAGAAGGCGCTAAAGAGCGGTACATTTCATCGTTTTCGAACCAGCAGGTGTTTTTCAACCTGGATTATTTAAGCACAAAGAAGGTTTCGCTGGAAAACGCCAAAAAAACCTGTTCAAACTATTTACTTTCGCTAAAAGAAATTGCAACGGTTTACGATGAAATGGATATGGTACGTGAGAATTATGAAAAAATGCCTGAAGTTTTGCTTCAAAACGGTTTTAACCATAAACGTTCGGGACATTTATTGGTAAATTATCAGCCGGGTGTTATTGAATTTGCCGAACGGGGCACATCGCACGGTTCACCATATACATATGATACGCATGTGCCGCTTTTATTTTACGGGGCCGGAATTAAAAAAGGTTCCACTACCACTTATACAACCATTACGCAAATTGCTCCTACCATTTGCAACCTGCTGCATATTCCATTCACAAATGGAAGTAATCCTTAT
>DASPJQ010000250.1:0-2225 GCA_035628535.1 Flavobacteriales bacterium
TACGCATGAATGATGGAACAGATAAAAACTGGCTGCTCATTAAAAAAAGAGATGAGTTCACCGAGGCAACATACGATATTGAAAAAGTAAAACCGTTAAACCCGGGAGCAAAAACTAAAAGAACCTGGGATTCGGGTGCTAACGGTCACAAAGAAAAAAAGGTGGTTAAAGCAAAACATAGCGCAACAGCAAAAGCAGTTGCCAGGAAAGGAAACAGTGCACAGTTGAAAGGTGCACTAAGTATTGATACCGCCTGGCGCAAACTGCAACAACCCATGCTGGCAAAATTGAGCGATGAAATACAGGACAGGCCAGGCTGGATATATGAAATGAAATATGACGGATACCGGGGCCTTGCTAAAATAACCAACGGCCAGGTCGAACTGTGCTCGCGTAACCAAAACAGTTTTAATGCGGTATATTCTTCCATTGTAAAAGAATTGCAAAAAATCAAACACGATGTGATACTGGACGGTGAAATTGTAATTGAAAATGAAAAAGGCATAAGTGATTTTCAATTATTGCAAAATTATAGCACTACGCAAAAGGGTGTTTTAAAATATTACGTATTTGATATGCTTTTTTTTGAAGGCTACACTATAACCAGCATGCCTTTGCTTCAACGCAAAGAACTGTTGAGCGCTTTTTTTAAAAAATATACATTCAGGCACATTCACGAAGCTGTATATGAAGAGGAAAACGGTACTGCATTGTTTGAAAAATACGCGGCCAAAGGATATGAAGGAGTGGTTGCAAAGGATGGAAATTCGCCCTATATACCAGGTAAACGCACCGACTCATGGTTGAAAATAAAATCAGTTCATGAACAGGAGGCCATAATTTGCGGGTATACCAAACCGCAAAACACCAGGAAATATTTTGGTTCATTGATCCTGGGCCTGCATGAAAACGGCAAACTGCGGTATATTGGCAATTGCGGTACGGGATTTACCGATGCTTCGTTGAAAGAACTTTACGGAAAACTGTCGGAGTTGGAAACAACAAAAAGCCCGTTTGAAGGGAATATCGCCCTTAAAGGCCAAAGAGGCAAACCAACCTGGGTTAAACCAAAACTTGTTTGCAACATCAAATTCCAGGAATGGACAAGCGAAGGCAATATGCGCATACCTGTTTTTATGGGATTGCGAACCGATAAAAAAGCCGTAGGAATTGTTCGCGAAGAGGTATTACTGAAGGCCGACCAGAAAACCACCAAAACCAAACGGGTCCAAAAAAAAACAAAGCCGGTTGAACGTAAAACGGGTATTGTTAAACCTGCTGTCGTTAAAAGCAGAATGCAAAAAACAAATGCTTCCAGCGAAAAGCTGGTAAAAATTGGCGGCAAGGAGCTAAAACTTACCAACACCGCCAAAGTGTATTGGCCCAATGAAGGCATTACCAAAGGCGATTTGATTGAGTATTACACGCGCATGGCAAAATACATGTTGCCGTATCTGAAAGATCGTCCGCAAAGCCTGAACCGGCATCCAAACGGAATTGATGCGCCTGGTTTTTATCAAAAAGACATGGAAGTAAAGCAACTGCCACCATGGGCCCACACCGAAAAAATATATTCAAAACACAACAAGGGGTATATTGATTACCTGATTTGCAACGATGCGGCCACACTTGTATACATGGCTAACCTTGGTTGCATTGAAATAAATCCATGGCACAGCCGCTACACTCATCCTGATTTTCCGGATTACATGATGTTGGACCTTGATCCCGGCAATATAGGCTTCACCGCTGTGGTAGATGCGGCCCTGGTTATAAAAGAAATATGCGATGAGATCAAAATAAAGTGCTTTTGTAAAACCAGTGGTGCAACAGGCTTGCATGTTTACATTGCGTTGGGTGCCAAATATACGTACGATGAAGTAAAAATATTCGCACAATGGATAGCCAATGCTGCACACGCGCGTTTACCCGGTACCACAAGCGTGGAGCGAATGACATCAAAGCGGAAAGACAAAATTTACCTGGATTATTTACAAAATAATAAAGGGCAAACCATTGCTTCAGTTTACAGTGTGCGTCCGCGGCCGGGTGCCACAGTATCAACTCCACTTGAATGGGTCGAGGTAAACCATTCATTGGACCCTAAACAGTTTACCATATATACAATTGAAAAGCGATTGGCTAAAAAAGGCGATTTATGGAAGGGCGTTCTTGGTAAGCCAATTGATTTAAATAAAGTAATGAAAGAAATTGAGAAACTATAA
>DASPJQ010000251.1:0-4198 GCA_035628535.1 Flavobacteriales bacterium
ACAGCTTTTGTTTCGGCAATTGGTCATGTTGTACCTCCAAAAAAACCAGCGGTGCCCATAATAATTTCAAAAACCAGCAAACAATTTTTTGAAGTGAACAACGCCATGCAAAGTGCCGTTCGCATTGGTTTTGCCGGTATCCCCAGGCAACACGATGACTACCCAGCCTTACAGGTTGCCAACATGATACTTGGCGGGTATTTTGGATCAAGGTTAATGTCAAACATACGGGAAGACAAAGGATACACCTATGGAATCGGTTCATCGGTTATACCGTTGGCCGAAACGGGCTACCTGGTAATTGCAACAGAAGTCGGGACAGGGGTTACCCAGGCCGCGCTTGAAGAAATTCATAAGGAAATAAAATTGTTGTGTACGGTCCCGGTTGGACATGAAGAACTGGAATTGGCCCGTAATTATTTGATTGGTTCGTTTATTCGCAATTCAGACGGTGTTTTTGCCATGGCCGATCGTTTTAAGGCGTTGTTGTACAGTGACCTGGATTATGCCTATTACGATCATTACTTCAACGTGATTGAAAATATAAGCGCACAGGAAATCATAAAAGTTGCAAAACAGTATTTGGACAGGCCCTATATTGAGGTTGTGGCGGGGGGAAAGTGATTGAGTACACAGCTTAGTACTTAGTACTAAGTACTAAGTATAAAGAAATATTTCTTTAACCTTTATAAAGAGATCTTTGTAAACCGAAATTCATTTTTTTAATTTCCTCTATTGCTAATAACAAGGGTTCACATCCATGGGGATCCATCCTAATCGTTGAGCCAGTATAAGCTGAGTTTCCAATTCACATGTTGATCCGTTGGCAATGCCAATAAACTGGTTAAATTCCTTATCGGAATTTCTACCAGCCCCTTCTGAAATATTAGATGGAATTGAGACAGCCGATCTACGTACTTGTGATGTTACACCAAATTTCTCCTCTGAAGGAAATAAAATAGTAACCTTGTATACATCAACTACAAGATCCATTGCCTTATTCCAAACTTTTAATTCTTTATTTCTATTCATTTCATTAGTTATTTTTTAATCTTACATACTTTATACTTAGTACTTAGCACCTTAAACTAAAAAACCCCAACCTTTCGGTCAGGGCTTTTCCCTCCTAAACCCAAACATGTTATTGTTCAGTCACACATATTCCACGGCACTAACCTGCCGGGTCCAGGCGTTATTTTTCGGTAATAGCTTCCTCTACTTTATATACCACAATTTGTGTATCACGCTGGGTTTTTCCCTCTTTGTCTTCATAGGTACGGTAATTTAATTTACCGGTAACAGTCACTTTTTTTCCTTTTTTTACCAGTTCGGTAATTCGGTCGGCAATTTTGTTCCATCCCACCAGGTAATGCCATTGCGTTATGTTTACCCATTGGCCGTCTTTTTTGTAACCTTCGCTTGTGGCCAGTGAAAACTTTGCCATTTTACCGTTTTCACCAATTGTTTTGAACTCGGGATCCATCCCGGCAAAACCCGTTAATTCTACTTTATTCATCATTTTTTTATTAAAAATTTTTACCTGATTTATTTTTTGTGTTTTTTATAATTGTGCTCAGCATCCCGTTCAGTTCTGCTATTTTGAGGCGCAATGCATCCAGCCAATTACTATCAATTTTATGCATGGTATGGCATAGTTGCACACAGGTCTCAATCTCCATTACGGCTCCCCGGGCAATTTTCAGAAAAAAGGCGTAGCTCCTGGCGTTTTCGCGGCCCCATCCTTCGGCAATGTTGCAGGGTACCGCCACGGCCGATTTTGTCATCTGGTAAGATAATCCGCATGAGCCTTCTACAGGAATCCGTTCGGCCAGCTTAAACACTTCGGTTACCAGTTCAACCGATTTTTGCCAGATGATCAATTCATTGTATGTATTAATTCTGTTCATTGTTCTTTCAAATAAAATCGAAAAAGGGATTGAAGGCACTGTTGAGGACAGGCATGAGCAAGCGCAGAACACACAGCCCTTCAACCCCTGTTCCTTGTTTATACAGGTTATTTGTTTGGTTCTATTTTGATGCTGTTTACTGTGATTTCCGAGAGGGTGAATGGCCCTTGCTTGCCATCAATCCTGCGGTTGGACACACGGCCGGTGATGTTCACCTTGGTGCCTTTTTGAAGGGTATTGCATATTTTGCTTGCGGTTTTGCCCCAGCCTACCAGTTTGTGCCAGGTGGTAATGTTGAACCACTCATCGTCTTTTTTATAATACTCGTGTGTTGCAAGGCTGAAGATTGCCTTTTTGTATTGGCCCGATTTGAGCTCTACCATTTCAGGGTTAGTACCTACATAACCCACCAATTGTACTTTGTTTGTTGCTGACATAATGATTTCCGTTTTTAAATTGTTTCTAACTAAGTTATTTCTGTCTGTGTAACGCATGGTTCATCCGGTAATTCTCACCAGTGCCCGGGCATGGAGTGCGATGTGTGTGCTTTAACTCCATAATAATTTTAACATTATGGTGTCATTGAATGCATAGCATTTGGGTCTGTGTTTTGCTGCCCTGCATATATTATGCCTGCCTGGTGAGAAATTATCCGTGATTGAAAGAACGTGTTACATGTCGTATCTTGCAGCGTATGTACACCTACTTATTTAAGGCGCCAGTTGATGTACAAGGCGTTGTTTTGATTTGACGATGCAAAGATGTAGCGGGTTTTTAGCCCCACCAAGCTTTAAACGGTTAGTAACGTTTGTAGCCGTTTGTAAACGGTTAAATTTGATTTTATAATTGATTATCAAATAAATTAGAATTGAGTTAAACGATATGATTTTTTTTAAAAAAACCGCTGGTGATGGGATTTTTGGTAGTTTTAGTATCGCATATAAACATGTTAGTGGTAATAGCCCTGAACAGAATTATGACAGAAAAGACATACCGACCAGATTGAAAACTATAATATTCATATCGCTTTTACTTTCGACCTTTGTGTCTACCTATGGACAAAAAAAAGCTTCAATAAAAATAATTGGGACTTGGGTTGGACCTTCTTATGAGCGTTATGACAGCATTAAATCACAGAATATTATTTATCAAGACACAATTGTTTTTTTCAATGATCATAAGTACAGATGGACAAGCCAAAACCAAAAAGAAGGTACGTGGCAAATTAATTCGCCTACAGAGCCCAAAGACAATTATGGGTTATATCTGTCTGGCTACAATGGGGTAATAAATCTTGAACAAGGGAAGAATGCGGAACAAAGACATCCCTTTGAAATAGTTAAACTAACA
The DNA here is from genome assembly GCA_035628535.1 of Flavobacteriales bacterium. Taxonomy (GTDB): domain Bacteria; phylum Bacteroidota; class Bacteroidia; order Flavobacteriales_D; family UBA2798; genus DASPJQ01. The sequence continues at coordinate 3,258 of DASPJQ010000251.1, forward strand.
AAAAGACAATTAAAGTTTAAGACTTTCATTTCTTGGGACGAAAGGAATCTCATAGTTTGGCGCAATTACGAATTTACCAAAATATAATCGGTTCAATTACTTGGTGAAAATTTGATGAATGCCAGCTACTACCACTAACAGCACCTTGCCGAAAAGCGGGGCGACAGAACAAAATGAAAGGACACAACTACTAATAAACTTTAAAGCAACCAAACAGGCCGCGTCTCCGAAATCCCCGCCTTCGGCAAGCCGCGGAACGTTAGCGGTAATTCAATGAAGACACTTATTACAATATTTATCGTTTTTTTCAGCCTGACAACTTTCGGGCAGGACAACAGTATTCAGACAAAAGCTACTTCAGGTTTTATCCTTGACAGTTTGACAAATGAACCGATTGCATTTGCAAATATATATACAGACAAAACGACAACAACAACATCGGACTTGGACGGGAAGTTTATTTTACAACCTACACAAGACACAATATCAGTATTGATAGCTTCAGCGGTTGGTTATGAGAAAAAAACGGTAACCACATTCTTAGACGGCAGACCACTTACAATTAAACTAAAGTCTGTTCCTCTCAATCCTGAAAGTGAATTTATAATATGGGGTAAGGCTATTGACACATCTTATTACAAGAGCGGTAAAATAGAAAAGATAAAGTATCAAGGACGTGACGAAGTTGGTTTTTATGAAACTGGACAAAAAAAATATCAATCAGTTAATGGCTCATATCGTGACTGGTACGAAAACGGGAATCTAAAATCTCAATCAATTTTAAAATTTAATCACCATCGGACAGAAACGGAATGGTACGACAATGGAACAATTAAGGCACAAGGGACAATGTATTGGGGTCATAACAGCAAGACAAATGCTGGAGACTGGTTTAAAAACAATGACTGGAAATATTGGGACAAAAACGGGAACGAAATAAA
>DASPJQ010000252.1:0-6626 GCA_035628535.1 Flavobacteriales bacterium
ATTTGGGTTAGTTACAATAAGGGCATAGTCATTAAGAGCATTGTTAAGAACAATGTTGTTTCCTTTTTTGTTAACGGCCGCATTGTTATCTTGCGCATCAACCTTGTTGTTGCTGGCGTTGTTATTGCTTGTGTTGGCAGCCTGGTTATTGGTCACAGTGTTGTTTTCAGTTGTTACTGAATTACCCTCATCAGTATTATTGGCAAGGGTAGTTTCAGTAGCAGCTGGTTTGGTAGTATTTTTTTCGGTGGTTTCTCCTGAGAAATAGTAAACACCCAACCCCACAAGAATTGCTGCAATACCTGCAGTCATGTAATTTGTCCAATTGCTGGCTGGTTTGTTTAAACGTTGTTCGAATTGTTCCCATGCACCGTTGGTTATGCCGGCATCATGGTTATGTAATTTGGTACGTAATGCGTGCTCGAATCCCTGTATTTTGTCAAAATGCTGTGCGAACCGCTCCCATGTTCCCTCCGGCATTCCTGCGTTGTGGGTGCTGAGCTTGTCGCGCAATATCTTCTCAAATTTATCCATCTATCTTATTGCCTTGCGGCAGTTTTATCTTATTTACCAATATCTTTTTCAAGTTCTGTTTGGCTTTGGCATAATTGCTTTTTGAGGTTCCCACACTTATGTTGAGCTCATCGGCAATTTGCTGGTGGCTGAAGTTCTCAATTGCATAAAGGTTGAAAACCGTTCGGTAAGCAGGACTAAGTCCTTGCATGGCCTCTATAATTAACTCGGGACTAACCTGGTCCATTATAGTATCCATAAACTCACCCGAATCTTCATTGCCTTCGAGCTCAAACCCGCCCGCATCATCGTCCCCGTCACTACCTTCTTTATAGTTATAGTTGTCAATCAACTCAAACGTAAGTTTGGTCTTACGTGTGGTGTCAATTGCCTGGTTAACCATGATCCTGCGTACCCAGCCTTCAAAAGAACCGTTGAAACCGTAATCGCCCAATTTCTGGAAGACTTTTATGAACCCGTCCTGAACCAAATCGCCAGCACTGTCCCGGTCTCGTGTAAACCGCATGCAAACCGACATCATTTTACCGTATAAAGCCTTAAAAATTATCTCCTGGGCTGCTTTTTCACCCTTTAGACATCTTTTTACGACTTCCTGTAGCTCCGCATCGGTAAGTTTCATTTGCGTTACGTTTATAAGACGGCCATCCCCCGAATGGTTGCCTACCGGCCCATTTTGCCCCTGCTTTTTACCTTTGCTAACCATAAATACAACATTAATTACCAGGCACTTATCCTTTGACTTTGAGATTTTCCCGACTTTTTAACAAAATCGTGTGAGAACCAAATTTTGGCTAATTTCAAAGCCTTATAAACTAAAACAATTTGAACATGAGAAAGGTTACAGTTGTGGGTGCAGGTAATGTAGGTGCAACCTGTGCCGATGTTATTGCACATAAAGATATTGTTGAAGAAGTTGTTCTTTTAGATATCAAGGAAGGTTTTGCTGAAGGCAAGGCCCTTGATATATGGGAAACTGCTCCAATTGATTTATGGGATACACGCACGGTGGGTTCAACCAACGATTATTCGCGCACCGCAAACAGCGATGTGGTGGTTATTACTTCAGGCCTGCCGCGTAAACCGGGCATGAGCCGTGACGATTTAATTGCCACCAATGCAGGCATTGTTAAAACTGTAACTGAAAATATTTTAAAACATTCGCCAAATGCAATAGTAATTGTTGTGTCAAATCCGCTTGATGTCATGACGTACTGCGCGTACCTGACAGCGAAAGTTGACAGCAAAAAAGTGTTCGGTATGGCCGGTATACTTGACACGGCACGGTACCGCGCTTTTTTGGCAAGTGAATTAAATGTATCGCCAAAAGACATACAGGCTGTATTAATGGGCGGCCATGGCGACACCATGGTTCCCCTGCCACGCTATACTACGGTTGGCGGAATTCCGGTTACCGAACTTATTGCACCTGATAAATTAAATGCTATTATTGAACGTACCAAAACCGGTGGTGGTGAAATTGTACAGCTATTGGGTACAAGCGCATGGTATGCCCCGGGTGCAGCCGCTGCGCAAATGGTTGAAGCCATTGTACGCAACCAAAGGCGTGTATTCCCTGTTTGCGCTTTATTAAATGGCGAATACGGAATGAAAAACATTTACCTGGGTGTTCCGGTTATTTTGGGTAAAAACGGCATTGAGCGTATCATTGAACTCAAATTAAATGCCGAAGAACAAAAATTACTGAACGAGTCGGCCAACGCGGTTAAGTCGGTCATGGACGTACTGGACAACATGAAAATTGTTGCAGCGTAATAAATTTAAAAATTCAAGATTTAAGATTGGCCCCGGGGTAAAACCTGGGGCTTTTAATTTGAAGTTTAAGGTTTGAAGTTTAAATTTAGAAACTTCACCAATATCCTATAAAACAGATGGAAATAAATTTAAACAGGCTACAGGAACTATCAAAGAACACGACCACACGAAAAATCGCTTTGTGGTTTTTTATTCTATCAATTCCTCTGGCCGGTTTTGGATTGTATTACCGACCATGGTCAATCAGGCAAACCAGCGTTGAAGAGCTTCACCTGTTTAGCATTGCTCCTTATTTTATCCTTTGCGGGATTTGTTTTATCTTCCTCTCTGTTATTGTTTTCAATTCCAAAAAACCACTTATAATCGGATTTCTTGCAACGGTACTTGTCGTTTTCGGGTCGGGGTTATGGCTAAAACAGTTGAATAACCAGGTCATGGAAGCGGGTAATGTCATTACCGGGGGACACATTACAGAAAAAGATGAATACAGGAAAAGAAAAAGCGATGGAAGTACATCCTACTTTTTTTATGTTGATTACACAGCTGGAAGCAACCGTTATACGAAAAAGATGAAAACTACTAAAGGGGATCATGAATACTATAAGGCTGGTGATTCCATTCAAATCAGGTATGCCAGGGCAAATCCAAAAATTGTTGAATGGGCAGAATAAGTGAATTTCTTCGAGCTAATAAAACCGGGCGCTTGTTTTATACAGGAATGGATTGGGATTTATAAACCTTAACGAAAGCTCCATACCTCCTTTTCCAGCGCTTGCGGTTTTAAGGGCTGACACATTAATGTCGTAACTCACTCCCATGGCAAACTGCCCCATCTCCAACATAAATGATGTTATCATGGCATCTTTATTCCTGTAATGAAGACCGAGTGAAAAAGCCGATCCCTTAATGAAACCTGTATATTTTGAACTTTCGGCAATGCGGTATTTAAACAATGAACCGAGGACCAATTCGGTTGCCGGGCCCTGCCAATAAAAATTAAATCCGGGCATTAACGAAAGCCGTGTATTTTTTATACCATACAACATATTGGCGTTCGCCACCATTTTGAGGTATTGCTTTTCGGCTAAATTATAAAACGAGTATTTTGGTTGATGCGGATGGAAAACGGCAAGGCCTGCATGCGCATTGATGTGATCGTTTCCTGTCATATACATTTCACCGCGCGTATAGGTCCACGAAATACCGGCACCTAAATCCAGTCGCGTAAAACTGTTAACGCCTGCAGGTTCACCGCTGGATAAAGCCGCATTGTATGAAATGCCGTCAAACTGGTTTAGCCATTGCAATTGTGAAAAATCAATGCTTCGCTGAATAAACCCACCCATTATTCCCGCGCCAAGTGTGCTTTCTTCGCTCAACCTGGCATGGTAGGCAAAATTGAGGTTTGCCAGGGTTGTACCCATATTCGCATCGCCTGCTTTATCTGAAAATACATTTATACCGCCTGCCCAAAAACCGCTGGTTGTTTTTTTTGTGTTTAGTTTCATGTCATATGAAACATTGAATGTTTTATAGGCTGAGGCCACGCTGCTCCATTGATTTTTATAATTTATAACCGCTTTTAAATCATGATTGGCGCCTGCCAGGGCCGGATTTTGTAAAAGTGGCGTCATCCAGAATTGCGAAAAATGGATGTCTTGTGTATTGGCGCCTGAAAAAGGCCATACACATAAAAAGATCAAAATCGTAATAACGCGTTTCATTTCTTACCTTTTATTGTTATATCAAAGTTGCTTTAACGGACCAGCGTAATATTGCCCTTCCTGGTAATTGTTTCACCGCTGTTAAACGTGGCCTCCAGGTAATACACAAATACAGCCGTATTCATAACTTTCCCTTTATATGTTCCGTCCCAGCACATTTTTTGATCATGGGTCTCAAATACTTTTTCACCCCACCGATCAAAAATGGCAAAATACAATGCAGCGATACAATTGCCAAGCACGCATTGCATTTCATTTGCCCCGTCTTTATTGGGTGAAAAAGCAGTAGGCACAAAAATCTCACCACAAGGAATTTCTAACGTAACTTTAATACAAGCCGTATCGGTACAGCCATTCGAATCAGTTCCCGTCACACAATAAATAGTAGTTTCCCCGGGTGTGGCAAGCGGATTTGGGCAGGTTGAACAACTTAATGTTGACGAAGGTGTCCATGCATAACTTATACCCCCGCTTGCATTTAATTGTGTACTTCCACCCGGAGCAATGGTTGCAGGTGTTGCTGTTATTGAAATAACAGGGTTATTGGCTTGAACAACCGTTACCGTTTGTGACTGTGTGCAACCGTTGCTATCGGTAACCGTAACGGTGTAATTTCCCACGCCTAACCCGGTTACCACTGCTGTTGTTTGTGAACCGGGTGTCCATACATAACTGTAAGGGGCTGTTCCTCCATTGGCGGTTGCGGTTGCCGTGCCCGTATTGGCCGTACAGGCGCTGGGCGTTGAAACGGTGCTCACAACAATGGCAGCAGGATCAACCAGTGTAAATGTTTGCGTGGTTGAGCAGCCCAATGAATCGGTAACTGTTACCGACCAGGGCCCGGCACCCATGCCGGTTGCTGTTGATGTGGTTTGGCCGTTACTCCATGAATACGTGTACGGAGCCGCACCACCGCTCACATTGGCCGCGGCCCAACCATTGCTTGCACCGAAACACAAGGGATCGGTAGTGGTTACATTCACAACAGGGTCGGTTGGACCATTGACTGTAACCGAAATTACCTGAACGTTGTTACAACCTTGCGCATCGGTCACAGTACAGGTATATGTGCCAGGCGCCAAACCGGTTGCAGTTGCAGTGGTTTGACCGTCACTCCAAAGATATGTGTACGGAGGCGTGCCCCCGGTTACCACAACCGTTGCTGTGCCGGTTGAAAAACACGTTGCATCGTCAACAAGCGATGACAGGGTAAAAGAGGCATTACACGTTAATAGCCCCGTGGGTACAACGGACGAAACAAATCCCAATCCGCAAACATATAACGTGCCGGCATCGCTTATACGCACATCGGTTACAATACCGGGTTGTGTATACGTATTGATCAGGGTAAGCGATGTGTCAAATTGCAAAACCGCATTGCTGTCGGCTACAAAAAGGTTACCGCACCGGTCTGCATCAATGCCTCCCCATTTAAGTTGCGTAGAGTCGCCACCAGCCGGGTAATTAATGCGGTTGTATGAAACCATGCTGCCGGTTGAAGCCTGCCACTGTTTCAATACATAGCCGTCATACGAATAAACCAACGTGTCATATGTGCACAGTCCGTTATAACCGTTAGCATAAAGACCCGAAGAAGCACCGTAATAGGTCATGCTGGAAAGCTCGCGCGTTTTATAATTGGCCGCAACGTTCCAGGTAGTTGGGGTTAACCCCGGGAGCGGTAGTTTTACCAGAGTATTGTCATACACAAGCGAGTCAGAAGCGTAAACGGCCCGTGTTGTCATTTGATAACAATTGCCGTTGTCATCAAGGGTAAGCAATCCCACATCATGGTGGATTTCAAACGAAGGAACATAATCCACCAGGCTGATAGTTGATAAATTGGTGTCCAGTGTGGCCGTTTGATACCCTGCCGAAAAAGCCCAGCCTCCACCACCGGCAAGTATAAGCTGGCTTGTACACGGGCTGAATGCTATGCGCCATATTTCAGTAAAATCAAAATTTCCTGAATAGGCGGCAAGCTGAACGGCCGAAGCATTTATTTTAACAACCTGTGCGCCCGGTGGCGAATTCAAGCCTTCTGAAAGGTATACGTTACCTGTATTACGGTCAACGGTAAAATCACCATAAACAGTGGATACAAATAGCGAAGGGGTATAACTCCACAGCAGCGTGCCTGCCGCATCGTATTTCAACAAGGAGTACGGGCCTGCGCTTGGTCCACCGTAAGCATAAACATTCCCTGCATTATCATAATCCACATCAAACGCAGCATTGGAAACACCAAACGCAGGGATCACCGTAAACGGATCAATCACTACTGTTTGCAGCACCTCTTTTAAATTGCCCAGTTTGAACCCGACTGCCTGGTTTGCCAGGTCAAAGCGGCTCGCAATTACCTCTCCTGACGACTCAATGTATGAAAACGGTTTGTGGTCAACCAGTTTTCCTATGGGCGACATTATTTCTATATTCCCATTTACAAGGCTGGGCCTTGATTGATACGGATAAGTCAGTTTGATTTTTGACACATCGGCACCTGGGTGAAGGTAAATGGTGTATTTAATGCCGCAAGAATCCCTGGGGAATTCAAATACCACATCTGTAAACGGGTAAATATTTTTATACACAAGC
>DASPJQ010000253.1:0-4063 GCA_035628535.1 Flavobacteriales bacterium
ACGCTTTCAATAATAGCCGGATTGTTTGTAGCCTGGTGGTTTTTTGCCAGAAATAAAAGCGGTAAACTTGAAATAGTAACCCAACCCGTAAAACGCGGTGAAATTGTAGATGTGATTACCGCCACCGGCTCGTTAAAAGCGTTGAATACGGTTGATGTGGGTACGCAGGTTTCGGGTGTTATTGACGAATTGTACGTTGATTTTAATGATAAGGTAAAGGCCGGCCAGGTCATTGCACGGCTCGACACAAAAACACTAAGCGCAAACGTTGCCGATGCAAAATCAAACCTTGACCGCGCCCAATTGCAAACGCAGCAATTGAAATTGGTGTACGAACGCACTAAAAACCTCTACGAACAAAAACTCGCTTCAAAAGAAGAGTTTGAGCGTGCTGAATTTGAATACAAAAATGCCGAGGTGAACGTAAAAATGATGAAAGTGCAATTGGACCGCGCTGCGGTTAACTTGGGTTACGCTTCGGTAATATCGCCTATAAATGGGGTAGTTATTTCACGCAATGTTTCAAAAGGGCAAACGGTTGCAGCCTCATTCACCACGCCCACGCTTTTTACCATAGCGCATGATTTGACCAATATGTTGATTGAGGCCGATGTGGACGAAGCTGATATTGGAAAAGTAAAAGTGGGACAAAGCGTTGAGTTTTTTGTGGATGCTTACCAGGACCAAACGTTTTATGGAACTGTTGAGCAAATACGCCTTCAGCCCAAAACAGTTCAAAGCGTGGTAAATTATACCGTTATTATTTCTGTTAGAAACGAGACCCTTAAACTGTTCCCGGGAATGACTGCAAATATTTCCATTGTTGTTGAGCGTAAGCAAAATATTCCGGTTGTACCCGCCACCGCCTTGAATTATGTGTTACCCGAACAAATGCCTGAAGGAATTGATATCATGGACACAACCAATTTTGATGAAAACGAATTTGGCGCGCGGTCAAAAGTATGGGTGAAAGAAAAAAACAGGCTGCGTGCTGTTGTGATTGAAACAGGCATTACCGATGGCAGTACGTATGAAGTGGTCAAGGGTATTCCCGAAAATACTGAAGTAGTGACGGCCGTTGAAGAAAAAAAGAATTCCGGGGCAAAAAAAGACCGTCCGCTCATTAACGTAAAAAGACGCTAAATGTGAATCCCATTATTTCAATACGGAAATTGGAAAAAGTGTATAGCACGGGCGGTAACCGTTTACGTGTGCTGAAAGGAATTGATCTTGACATTATGCCTGGCGAATTTACAGCCATAATGGGCTCAAGCGGGTCGGGTAAATCAACCATGTTGAATATACTGGGCTGTTTGGACAAACCAAACCACGGGCGATTATTTTATTGACGGAATTAATGTGAGCCAAATGAAACCTGATGAACTGGCCGATATTCGCAACACAAAAATCGGGTTTATTTTTCAATCCTATAATTTGCTGGCGCGTACAACAGCGCTTGAAAATGTTGAATTGCCGTTGTTGTACAATAAAAAAATAGGCCCAAGGGAGCGAAAGGAACGTGCTATGGAAGCGTTGCGCAAAGTGGGTCTTGAAGACCGGATGCATCACCGGCCGAACGAACTTTCGGGCGGGCAGCAGCAACGCGTATCAATTGCGCGTGCGTTGGTAAACAACCCGGTTGTGATTCTGGCCGATGAGCCAACCGGTAACCTTGATACCCTTACAAGTTACCAGATCATGGAACAGTTCCAGGAACTGAATGCAAATGGAATTACCCTTGTAATGGTAACCCATGAACAGGACATAGCAGCATTTACCAAACGCAATGTAGTATTTAAAGACGGAATGATTATAAAGGATATAGTAAACCCATCGCCTCAAAATGCTAAATTGATGATAAAAGAATTGCCTGTTACCGACTAACAACGAAGAATGCTGCCAAGCGCAACAGAATACAGCGCTGGCAGCATTACGACAAGTTTTGCTTTGTCATGACGGACAACGATAGCACGGATGTCTGGCACAAAAACGATATGAAATGAAATTCACCAACCTCGTACGGCTCGCCCTGGTGGCCATTGCGCGAAACAAATTGCGCACCTTGCTCACCATGTTGGGTATTATTATAGGGGTTGCTTCGGTTATTGTTATGCTGGCCATTGGACACGGCAGTGATCAAAGCATTAAAAAAGAAATTTCGGGCTTGGGTACCAATGTTGTTACCGTTCGCAACGGTACCACAACCAATGCAGGCGTGCGGCAGGAGTCGGGCACATTAACAGCGCTTAAACCTGCCGATGCCGATGCCATACGCAGGTATTCCACGTTATCAAAATATGTAACACCCATGGTTGTGACACAAGCGCAACTTATTGCGGGAACCAAAAACTGGCGTTCGCAGGTATACGGTGTGGAAGCCGATTATTTTAAAATTACAGGCATTGAAATGCAGTATGGTACCATGTTTAACGCCTTCCAGGGAAAAAGTCCGGCAAAAATATGTGTGATTGGTCAAACAGTGGCCGAAAATTTATTTGGCGAAGGAGTGGACCCTACCGGTAAAAGCATTCGCATTGATAAATTGCCGTTTAAAGTATTGGGTATGATTCGCTCAAAAGGCCCAGGTTTATTTGGGCTTGACCGTGATGACATAGTTATAGCTCCGTTTAAAACCGTTCAGCGCAGGATACTTTCCATTGATTACGTGCAGCAAATCATTGTATCGGCTATCGATGAAAATTCCATCCAGCCCTGCAAGGATGAAATAGAGCGTATACTGGTTCACAAGCAACACCGGGTCAAAAACGATGAAGCATTGTTTGTTGTGCGTACGCAAACCGAGCTCACCAATTTTTTTGGGACCATTACGGGTGTGCTTACCGTTTTACTCGCAAGCATTGCCTTTATTTCATTAATTGTGGGTGGCATTGGTATCATGAACATTATGCTGGTTTCGGTAACCGAGCGCACGCGTGAAATAGGCATTCGCCTGGCCGTTGGCGCAAAACGCAGGGACGTACTCATGCAGTTTTTGGTTGAATCGGTTATTTTGTGTTTGACAGGTGGTGCAATTGGCGTTTTACTGGGCACATTAGTATCGGTCCTTTTTGCCTCGGTGCTTGGCTGGCCCATTGCAGTAACATTCGATTCAATTTTTATGGCCTTTGTTTGCAGCAGCAGCGTAGGCATATTTTTTGGTTTTTACCCGGCTCGAAAAGCTTCAAAACTCAACCCTGTTGATGCCTTGCGTTATGAATAAACTGTTATTTTTAATGCATCAGTTTTTTCAATTTAAGTGTTCTGATTGTTAAACAGTTAACCGAATTAAAGTTTACAAAATGATATAAGTTTTCACCGGACAATAAGGTATTGTTTGCCTATATTCGTATAGTTTTACAGACATAAACACACACCATGCTTTATTATATTTTAAAGCCCTTTTTAAAAGTAACCACCTGGCTTTTTTTTCGCAATTACCAGGTTAACGGGTTGGAAAATATTCCTGAAAAGGGGCCTTTTATTTTTGCAGCCAATCATCCTGCCACGTTCATGGACCCGGTTATTATTGCTGCAACGGTAAAACAAAAAGTCCATTTTCTTTCAAAATCAACTGTATTTAAAACGCGTTTTTCCAAATGGCTGTTCGCACGCCTGGGCATGATTCCCGTTTACCGCAAACAGGATGATCCTTTGCAGGTCAGTAAAAACGACCAGATGTTTGCAAAGTGTTATGAGCATTTAGGCAAGGGTGCGAACCTCTTAATTTTTCCCGAAGGAATTAGTTTACCTGAACGAAAATTAAAAGAAATTAAATCAGGGGCAGCACGTATTGCGCTTGGTGCCGAGGACCTGAATAATTTCGAACTGGACGTGAAAATAATTTGCATTGGCATTAATTATTCTGATAACGGCCGTTTCCAGTCAAACGTGCTCATTAACATTGAAAAACCAATCCGCGTAAAGGAATACAGGGAGCGTTATGCAAAAGATTCATTTAAAGCGGTGCGGGATTTGACGGCAGGGATAAAAGAAAAACTCGGAAACATTACCGTTTCGGTTGAGGAGGCTGAAAGCGATGAACTGGTACGCAGGGTGGAGGAGG
>DASPJQ010000254.1:0-2517 GCA_035628535.1 Flavobacteriales bacterium
AATAACCCAACAGGTATAACGTGGGCACAAAAGCCCCAAACGATGAAAGAATTAATACGTTGCGCAGGGGCACCATAAGGCCGGCACCTTTCATAAAATCATCGTACACAAACGCGTACGCAATAATTGGTTGCATCAATACAATAAGCCAAAACGAATGGTAAAATGCATCACGGGCTTCATCGGTTTTGAGTAACGACCAGCCTATGGGAATGTACAGTACCAGCAATACCATTGCCAATACCAGGGCCACCTTTAAGGTCATAATGCGCATTATGCGGGCCAACTGCTTTAAACTTTCAATGTTACCCTGACCAACCAATTTTCCAACCAGGGCGTTTCCGGCATTGGCATACCCTTCAATAAAAAAAGCGCAAAAAAACCAGATCTGCACAAAAATGGTGTGAACAGCCAGGGCCTCTTTGCCACGCGCTGCGGCAAAACGCGTAGAAAAAAAATACACTGCATTTACAGCAATGGAACGTATAATCAGGTTACCGCTCATTAGCATAAACCTGAAAAATTGCGGGTGAAGTTTCAATTCAAAACCTAACCTGAAAGGTGTATAACGCAAATAAAAAACAATGGCAATGAAAAACATAGCCACCTGAACAATTACACTTGAAATGGCAACGCCTTTTATACCCATTGGCTCTATCCATCCCGGCCAGCCTTTCATAAACAAAATATCCATTCCAAGGTTGATCACAGCTCCGCCCACTGTAATCAACATGGTCCAAAAGGTGTTTTGCATACCCCTGAAAATTCCAAAAATAAGAAGGGTGGCCAGGGTAAACGGATAACCCAGCGCCCTGATCTCAAAATATTCAACAGTTTTGTTCAGTACATCACCTTCAACATTGTAAAACCAAAAAATTTCCTGTGCAAATGTGCGGGTGAGCAAGGCAAATACCAAACCAATGCCAAAATTCATCCATATCATTTGCGGAACAAGATTTTTGATTTGCCTCAACCGGTTGGCACCGTAATGCTGAGCCACAACCGTACTCATGGCGGTGCGTGTTTGCGAAAAAACCCACACAACCAGCAAAAAAAATGATGCGGCCGCTCCTACTGCAGCGGTAACAGTGGTTGGGTCTTTTGCATATTTATTAATTATTCCATTGTCCAAAAGCGCAATTAAAGGTTCGGCCACTGCTGAAAGAATGGCCGGTGCAGCTATAAGGTTGATTTCCCTGATGGATACTCTTGACATATAAAAAAGCCACAAATACCACGAACACAAATACAAAACGCAATCAGCGTGTGCCTGTCACGAATGGTTATAAATAAAGCCGATACCATTCGTACCAATTTATAAAAAAACAGCAGGTTAATAAATACAAGCCGTATGATTCGTGAATTAACTACACACTATTTTAACAACAAAATGTCGTTTAACTTCGTTTCGCGGTCAAAAAAAGCATCTGTCGGATCCTAATGACAGATGCCCCGTATACGTTAGTTACTTATTTCCCGAGTTTCTTCTTAAGGTTGCTGTCAATTGCATCCAAAAAGTCCTGCGTGTACATATACTTATCAGGTCCGACATCGTTGCCATAGGCACAAACCGCCAGGTCTTTGGTCATTTTACCGCTTTCTACGGTTTCAACACAAACGTGTTCCAGCGCTTTTGTAAAATCAATCAACGGCTGGTTATTGTCCAGCTTACCGCGAAAAGCCAGGCCTTGGGTCCATGCAAAAATACTGGCAATGGGGTTGGTTGATGTTGGTTTACCCTGTTGGTGCATTCGGTAATGGCGTGTTACCGTACCGTGTGCCGCCTCAGCCTCCATAATTTTTCCGTCAGGTGTAATTAATGATGATGTCATCAATCCGAGTGAACCGAATCCCTGAGCTACCGAGTCTGACTGTACATCGCCATCGTAATTTTTACAGGCCCATACAAAACCACCGCTCCATTTCATGGCGCTGGCCACCATGTCATCGATCAGGCGATGCTCATACACAATTTTCAATTCGTCAAACTTGGTTTTGAACTCATTCACATAAATTTCCTGAAAAATGTCTTTGAACCTGCCATCGTATTTTTTAAGGATTGTGTTTTTTGATGAAAGGTACAGGTTCCATTTTTTCATGAGGGCCTGGTTAAAGCAGGCACGCGCAAATCCTTTAATTGATTCATCAACGTTGTACATGGCAAGGGCTACCCCGTCACTTTTAAAATTAAACACTTCATGCGTTACCGGTGCACCGCCATCATCAGGTGTAAACGTCAAGGTTAACTTTCCTTTTCCTTTCACCACCATGTCGGTTGCGCGGTATTGATCACCAAAAGCGTGGCGGCCTATGCAAATGGGTTGAGTCCATGTGTTCACAATGCGCGGTATGTTATTGATCACAATGGGCTCACGAAAAACAGTCCCGTCAAGTATGTTGCGTATTGTGCCGTTTGGCGACTTCCACATTTGTTTCAGGTTAAACTCCTTCACGCGCGCCTCATCGGGTGTAATGGTTGCACATTTAATGCCTACCCCGTATTTTTTTATGGCTTCG
>DASPJQ010000255.1:0-1705 GCA_035628535.1 Flavobacteriales bacterium
ACCGTCTTTTAATCCGGCCAGGTATTCGCCACGGGTTATTACATTCCCCACCGAATCATATTCTGTGGTTATTCCTTCTTCTTTTCCATACCGGTATGTTTCCTCGCGATGCTTTTTACCGTTCGGGTAGTACCAGTTCCACATACCGTGTATTTTTCCTTTTACATACTTGCCTTTTTGTTCCAGTGCACCGTTGCGGTAGTAATATTTCCATTCACCTTCTTTAATCCCATCAACATATTCACCTTCCTCTTTCAATTCACCGGTGTTGTAATAAATTTTCCACGGCCCGCGGTACACTCCTGAATTGTCAATGATTCCCTCACTTAACAATACGTCCTGGTCATAAATGAATGAATTGACTACTTTGGCGCTATCGGGATTGTTGTCATACTCCCTGAAAATGCCCTGCTTTTTGTTATTGGCATATCCGCCCACCAGTTTTGGCGTACCGTTTTCATGGTAAACCGTGCGAATATCAATAAAAACAAATTCCTGCGCACTGTCATTCACAATACCGTTTTCATACTGGTCAAGTTTTTGCAGGTTACCCTGTTCATCGTATTCTTTTGCCACCCCTTCCCTGACACCTGCACGGTAATTGGTTTCCGACTTAATTTTTGTTTTACTGTCGCCATAATACTCAATCCACTTGCCGGTCTTGTTCCCATCTGCATCATAACGGTTCACTTCCTCGCTGTCCATTAAACGCGCTCCCTTATATTCCTGTATGGTTATAATACGGCCGTCCTTACCGAACTCGTAAGCGGTACCGGTCTCAACCCCGTTATCAAAGGCAATTTCCATTTTAGGTTCGCCTGTTTCATAAAAATACCTGGCTTTTCCCTGTTTAATGTTGTTAAAAAACATTTCTTCACTAACAAGTATTCCTTTTTCGTTATAAGTACGTGTCAGCCCGTTTTTCTTACCCGTACGGTAAGTTATTTCAGAAGTAATAATGCCTTTTTCGCTGTAAAATTTCCAGGTACTGTCCAGTTCATGGTTTTTACGGTTACCCTCGGTTTTCAATTTACCATTTTCATAATAGGTTTTCCAATACCCCTCAGGTTTACCGTTTTTAAGATTACCCTCGCTTAATTTTTTGCCGCTTGGATAATAAAATACATTATAGCCATTTTCGTTTACCTGCTGCGCATTTAAGCCCAGAAGCGAATTAAAATAAAAAAGTATACTTAAAAAAAATATTTTTTTATGATTTGCCTTATCAACCACCATTCCTTCTTTCATCATTAATTTATTATAAAATAATTTTTAAAAAAATTTAATGCTATTATTATACTGTTAATTGCGTGTAAAATATTACACAATAACGCTTGTTTATTACACTTATTACACTTTATGAACAAGTAGCTATTTTTTAGTTAGTTGAAAGGCAAATTTTTACTGTGATTTGAACAAATTTAACATTGTTTTGCCTTACATTAAACTTTAATAAAAATAATATTTTTCGCTGTTAATTTCCCAAGGGTAAGTCCTAATAATTGCTAATAGAAATGCAGGGTGTATAGGTGGATTTTTATAACAGGCGTTCCATCCATTTACAAGGATTTATTGTTTGAAAAGTTTTTAACTGTATAACTTATAATTAACAGGCTTAATTCATACTTTTGAATACCTTTTTAACATTCGCTTAATGAAGCAAACCATTGAAATCGGCTCTGATCACGCGGGCGTTGATTTAAAG
>DASPJQ010000256.1:0-3353 GCA_035628535.1 Flavobacteriales bacterium
ATCTGGCTTTCATTTACGCAAACGATTACAGTGTACCATCATCGCCACTGGCAGGGCTATCAATTTTACAGCAAAGGGCTAACAGTGTTCGCCAGTACTTTAATAGCAATTCAACTCCTTGCGGTGCCTTTACTTTATACAACGCGCTAAACGAAATTCAACAGGAACAACTTTCATTCAATGTTTATCCCAATCCGGCAAATAATGTACTCACCATTTCACTTGAAAAGCTAAAAGAAGGTACCACCTACTCCATTTATGATGTATTGGGCAACGCACTTATAAGCGGAGATATAAATCATACCCGCACCATTGTTGACGTTTCAGGTATTGCTACCGGAATTTATGTATTGGAAATTGCGAATGAAACCCAACGCAGTTCAAAGAGGATTGTAGTAAAACGATAATGCGTTAAAAAAGCCTGAAGTATTACTTCAGGCTTTTTGTCTATTTAATTTATTATTCTCCGGGCCGTACCGTTTTCAGGTACTGCATGGCAATAAAGGATATAATTGCACCCGATGCCATACCTTCCATAACCAGGGCCCCGAAAATAGTAAGACCCGTTACCGGGAAGCCCATAGGGGCTCTAAATTTTATTTCCTCTAGCAATGCCAGATCAAAAAAGGAAAGGTAAATGGCCATAAAGGCCGCAAATAATCCTACTGAAATAACCGCAACATACACGCCCTGGGCTAGACCCTGCAGGTAAAAATCATTTTCATGCAGTTCTTTTTTATGCCTCACAATTCCATAAGTAATTCCTGTTGCCAGAATGATAAAATTCAGGAACCGCAATTCCAATACATGTGATAATCCAAAGAGCTTCATTAGAAAAAAATAACCAACCAATCCGAAAAAAGTTATAATTCCTGCTTTTATGGCACTTGCTTCAACATTTCTTTTAATCGTTTCCATATTTTTTAATTTAGTTTATAAAAACGCAATTTAAATATACGGATTTTTAAGTGCATTGGCAAGTATCCTTTAACCTTATTCACATAATTTGAATAAATTTAATGGATGATTTTTGAAACTTTTTATAATTTATAGCTACCGCCTGTAGGGATAATTCCTGTTTTTGGGAATATTGTTCACAATTAGTGCAATAACAAGCAACACCAATACACCGCTCATAACTGGCGACAGGACATAACAATATCCAAGCGCTTTTATTTTTTCAGAGCCAATGTTGGCAATCAAAGCGGTTGCTCCGCCAGGCGGATGAAGGCTTTTTGTGATTTGCATGAGCACAATTGAAATTGAAACAGCAAGGGCTGATGAAAGCCAAAGGTTACCGGGAATTAATTTAAATACCGTTACTCCAACCAATGCTGAAATAAGATGGCCTAATACCAGGTTGCGCGGCTGTGCAAGCGGGCTGTTGGTTGAACCATAAATCAACACGGCCGATGCGCCAAATGACCCGATTAAAAAAACATTGTCACGTTCACCAAACTGTGTTTCCATTATAAGTCCAATTGCGGCAATTCCTGCAAACCCACCCAAAAAAGTCCACAAATGATCAATGGGTCTTAGTATGGTTTGTCGGTACACGACATACCTTGCCACCCGGTATGAACGTTTTATCTTTCTTCTCAAAAACAGTAATTTAAGTTGCAAAAATAACGGTAAAACTTTTTTAACAGGGCAAATTTTGCCAATAAATTGTAAAACACTAATTTAGAAACATATCATTCCCTTTTATGGAATAAAAATTGGAGTCATTTTAGCATGGTTGAACTAACATGGATACATATTGGCAATGTTGAAATTCATGAACCTGTAACTGTTTTAACCGATTTATTGGTTTCGGTTGTTTGTTTTTATGCATATTTCAAATTAAGAACACACCGGCACAAAGACGCTGTACCGTTTCGGCTATACCGTTGGTTTTTCTTTACCATGGGACTCGCTACAGCCTTTGGGGGAATAATCGGACATGGTTTTCTTCATTACTTAAGTTTTGAATGGAAGCTGCCGGGTTGGATCATCAGCATGATTTCGGTTGGATTGGCTGAACGTGCTGCCATTATGCACGCCCGTCCGCTCATTCGAAGAAACCTTGGTTCATTCCTGGCATGGGTCAATATTTTTGAATTGGTCACCATTATGTTCCTGGCCATGTGGACACTTAAATTTATTTTTGTTGAAGCACATGCCTTGTATGGTTTACTTTTGATTTTATTTTCATTTGAAGCGTTTGTATATGCTAAAACGCGTGACAAGGGAAGTAAAACCGCTATGTGGGCCGTATTTTGGGCCGCACTTGCCGCTACTACGCACATTGCAAAAATAAGTCCGCACACCTGGTTTAATTACCTGGACCTAAGTCATGTATTAATGGCCATAGGAAACTTTGTGTTGCTGAAGGCAGTTATGCATATGGACCTGCATAAAGTAACAGAAAATGAATTTAACAGGACCTCGGGCAAACAATACGGAAACTCAGGTGTGTTTACCTGATTGGATTTTTATTTCTTAAGTGAATCGATGCTTGCCGGACCACTGCCAAAGTAAGCAATAATAAATGCACCGCCCAGCATTGACATGTTTTTTATAAACTGAATCATTTGCATTTCCCTTTGCATAGGATCGTCAATTTTCCAGAAAGCGTGCATAAAAAACGTAACCGGAACAAGAAATAATACGATGAGTAATGCGCCAATGCGCGCCTGGTAACCAATGGCAATGCTTAACCCACCCGCAAAAGCAATGATACCCGACACGGGTACTAAAAAATTGGCTGCAGGCACACTGTTTGATTCGGCATAGGCAATTGCATCTTTTCCAAAATGACTCATAATGGTCATGATAAAAATGAGCGAAAATAGCACACGGCCCAAAAGGAGAATTATATTCATGAGACTGAAAAATTTATCAGGTGCAAATCCACAACGGCAGGGCTTCGTGCATGCGCGGGGGATTATCAGGATCGGGTTTACCCGGCTGTTCTTTACCCGGTGGCGTGCACGAAGCTATTTCAACAAATATTAATATGATTAAAAAGGCTTTAATCACGGGTTAATGGTTTTGTGTAAACTTCGGAAAAGAATAGCTTAAGCCCGTCACATTTTCGGTAAGAACCGTAAAAGTATAGCCATTGTGGAAATTAAAAAGTGTAAAGGGAATAAATTCCCCACCCTATCCAACCTGAAAAAATGATGTAAACCGAATAAACACCTGAACCCATCCGTCCAACAGCATGTCCCCACAACGCAAGACACAAAAAAATACTATACGCGCAAATATCCGTTATGGCACAAAATTGCTTTAGCTCAGGATATCCCCATTTAACGGCCATAATGTTGATGAGCCCAAAAAATACGTTGATACCTGCCGCCCAGCCCAAC
>DASPJQ010000257.1:0-6706 GCA_035628535.1 Flavobacteriales bacterium
TTTTAAATAATGAAATTTCAACTAATGAAATATAAGGCTTTCATGCTTATCCAGCTGTTTCTTTGCTCGAAATTTCATTATCCGAAATTTTAGTCGAATTTCTTTTTAGTTTAAATCCATGACAGTCGAACTCGAAGGCAAAAAAATCAATTACGCGCATGCAGGTACAGGGCCATGCATTGTTTTCCTGCACGGATTCCTGGAGAATTTAACCATATGGGACGATTTTGTGGCGGAACTGGTTGATGATCACAAAGTGATACAAGTTGATTTACCAGGCCACGGAAAAACCGAATTATTTGGATCTGTCCATTCAATGACGTTAATGGCAAGCGCTGTGCACACAGTTTTGCGCCATGAAGGCGTGCAGGAATGTGTAATTGTAGGCCATTCAATGGGTGGATACGTAGCGCTTGAATTCTGTAAAACGTTTGGCCACATGGTAAAAGGGTTGTGTCTTTTCAATTCATCGGCCTTACCCGACACACCTGAAAAAAAAGCGGAACGCACACAAGTGGCAAAAATACTGAAGCGCGGGTATAACCATTTTGTTGAAGAAGCCATCCCGCATTTGTTTACAGCTAAAAACCAGGAAAAATTAAAGGATTTGATTGCCGAACTGGTAAGGGAAGCCAAGGAAATTCCTGTCGAAGGTGCCATTGCAGCTACATTGGGCATGCGTGACCGTGCCGACAGTGTTGCTTTTTTAAAAACGGTAAAATTCCCTGTATTGTTTGTAATCGGCCGCCAGGACCCCATTATACCGTTTGATAAATACAAGGAACAAATTTTTGTAAATGAGTTGATCAATGTATATGTGTCGGCACACAGTGGGCACATGGGTTTTATTGAAGACCGTGACGGGACGTTTGATTCGGTAAAAAATTTTATTGATTACGCGTATGAGTAGCTTCAGAATTAAAATCGCACCCTGTAGCATACCCTCCTGATCTCACTCAGGCCCCGGAAAAAAAGCTGACGAATGTGGCTTAAACTGCGTTGTTGCTTTGGCCATAATGGGCAACGGCTAACATCCCTACGCGAATCACGGACAACGCGTTCCTTTACTAATATCTAACAGTATACGTCTTCTGCATCATGACTTTTAGACCTATTTTTGTTTTGTTGTCAATAATCAACTCACCAATATAATTGTCAACGTGCAAGGCATACGTGATCATACCTTTTTTCATGTCAAAGGTTGTTGTACCCTGCCGGTCGCCATTCAGGTTATGGCGCATGAGGACCGCAATCCCCGGAAAAGACGTTAACCCTGCCGGGTTAGGCGTTACTTTACTGGTGATATTAATTGTTGCCATGTCTCCGTCCATGCGTGCCAATGTTAACGTATTGGCAAACTTGGCGGGATAACCATAATTTACCACGTGGTTGGTTGACCATGATTGCTGCAGGCTGGTTTCCCGGGGCGGTAAAACATTGAAAAACTGGTTAAGGGCGGTTTGCAGGCAGGCGTTGTCGTCAATCAACGTGTCTTTTTGCCCTGCATGCAGGAAATTGTCGGCCCCGCTAACTTCGAGTACGTTTCCTTTTTTGTCAATTTTTGTTTTGATCGTATAGTTCATCATGCCGGCAAACATTAATCCTTCGCGGGTTGTTCGCTGGGCGCTGTCGTTTGAATCAAATGTATTTGTTTTTAAATGTTCATAGGTAAGGGTCATGTCGGCTGTGCCGTTTTCCTCAACACGGTCCACCACGTACTTAAAAGTGGTGATTTGTTTTATGGTGTCCCTTTTTTTATTGGTTGTGTCCTGCGGGGCTATTACCAGCAACAAATCAAGGTCAACATAAAACGTGTCGCCTTTTTTGAATTTATAATTCAGCGAAGTGTCGTTTTCGGTTTGTGACTCTTCTTTATCATCGCCACAACCGGTAAAAACAACGGTTAAACAGGCAAAAGTCAGGAGCCATACGGTGTTTCTCATAGCATACAATTAAAACCAAATATATTCATTTTGCCCGGGCTGTCTCATGCAATCACAATGTTTTTACTGGTTTGTTTGCCAAAACATCCTATTTCATGAACCGCAATTCCGTGTTCACGGCATGTAGTTTCAAAAGCAGTTTTGCTTTCGGTACTCACGGCTGCCAATAGCCCGCCATTTGTTTGCGGGTCGCAAAGGGTAAACATGTTGGATGCATTTAACCCTTCGGCAAGCGGTAAATAAGCCTGGTAATTGCGCATGGTATTATCAGGATAAACGAATTGTTTTGTTAATTCATCAACGCCTTCCATTAGTGGTACGGCCATGTATTTCAATTCGGCTGTCAATCCCGAGCCTTTGCTCATTTCAACCAGGTGGCCCAGCAGTCCAAAACCGGTAATGTCGGTCATAGCTTTTACTTCATGCATTGCGCCAAACATTTCTCCACAGCTATTAACCGCTGTAAGTTGTGCAATCAATGCAGCGTACAGTTTTTCATTGAGCAGGCCGCGTTTGTGCGCGGTGGTTAAAATGCCCGAACCAATGGGTTTGGTCAGGTAAATAATATCTGTTTCACCGGCCGTGTTGTTTTTTTTAAGGTTTTGCGGCTTAACCAACCCGTTTACGCTTAAACCAAAAAACGGTTCTGGCGAATCAATGCTGTGACCCCCTGCCAGCGGAATACCGGTTTCGTTGCAAACAGCCGATGCGCCTTTGATTACTTCTTTGGCAAGCGCATTGGGTAATTTTCCAACGGGCCATCCCAAAACGGCAATGGCCATAATGGGTTTTCCGCCCATTGCGTACACATCGCTCAGGGCATTGGCCGATGCTATTTTCCCAAAATCAAAAGCATCGTCTACAATGGGCGTGAAAAAATCGGTGGTGGAAATTAAATAAGTATCGTTTTTCAAATCATAAACGGCAGCGTCATCATGCGATTGGTTTCCTACAATAAGGTTTTTGATTTCGGTATTGGTGTATGAACCTTCCAGAATTTCCTGCAAATCTTTCGGAGCAATTTTACACCCGCACCCTGCGCCTTTGCTATATTGGGTCAACCGGATCATGGAAAAATAAGTGGGGACAAAAGTTAATTCGTTATTTGTTAATAGGGCCCGTGGTTTAATGAATGACCGAAAGCACGGATTATTTCGGTCAAAGCAATTTGGGGTGTAATTTCGCACATTGCTAATCCGCTAATTTTAACTCCGTCATATTTTATTTTAAAATTGTGCCGTTGAACACTAGCGTGTTTCGAGTTTGGTAATTCTTTTCCTTCGCATTTTAAACACACCAAAAAACGCTTCCTTGAAAATTTTCATACTCATTTTACTTTGACCAAGTTGCCTGTCAATAAAAACAATGGGTACTTCAACCAGCTTAAAACCCAGCTTATGAGCGGTATATTTCATTTCAATCTGGAATGCGTAACCCACAAATTTGATTTGCGAAAAATCAATGGTTTCAAGTACCCTTCGCTTATAACATTTAAAACCGGCCGTTGTGTCCTTAATGCTTATCCATAAAACAACGCGTACATATACCGAGGCAAAATAAGACATAAGCCAGCGCATGAACGGCCAGTTTTTCACTTTGCCACCTTTGCAGTACCGCGAACCAATGGCAACATCGGCCCCTTCAACGGCACAGGCATGGTATAAACGCTCCAGGTCATCAGGATTATGTGAAAAATCGGCATCCATTTCATAAATGTATCCATAGCCGCGCTGCAAAGCCCATTTGAAACCATGAATGTAAGCGGTACCAAGGCCCTGCTTGCCTTTGCGCTCTTCAATAAATAATTTGCCTTGATATGTTTGGGCTAACGTTTTAACAATATCTGCAGTTCCATCGGGTGACCCGTCATCTACCACAAGTACATGAAATTCTTTTTTGAGGGAAAATACTTTATGCAGCATCCGCTCAATGTTCTCTTTTTCGTTGTAGGTCGGTATGATAACCAGGCTATCGCTCACAGGGTTATTGGGAACGCTAAAATATGCGTTTTATTGAAAAACGGGTTGTTTTAGCTTCAGAATCACTGTGTTTTGTCAAATTTTAACGAAAGACCTTCACTGTGAAGGACCTGGCAATTAACTTTTTAACACTAAAATTGAAGCCTGTAGCTCAGGATGGGAATAATACCTGTAGTATAATAATATTTCAATTGTTTCGATTCCATGTCATAATACCGTCCGCCAACATTTTGCCGGTTGGTCACGTTTTGGATATCGAGACTGAGTGTAGCTGTTACTTTTTTATAATTGCGTTTCAAACTTATGCCTATATCGGGCCTGAAATAGGCCGGCATTTTTTCAGTGTATGCTTTGTCTGGTTGCGTTACAGTGTACCCGTTTGCTTCGGTGGCGGCAACATCAACCGGGGTTTGCCTGAACCCACCGGTATAAATGGTTTTGGTGTTTATGCCTATAACACGTTTTTTGCGTTTTTCCGACAACTGGAATTCTTTTCCGGCTGTTAAACTGCCTGAATAACTTGCATTGAAACGCGTATTATAAATGTTCCCGTCATTTCCTTTGTATTTTGAATCAAAAAATGAAACGGCTGCCAGCAGGTAAAAGTTATTATGCATGAATTGCTCTATGGTCAATTCCACCCCGTAGTTTTGACCTGTTCCGCCATTGTTCATGGGTATATAATCAAAACCGTCCTCTTTGTTCAACACTGAATAATTTGAAACGCTGTCGCTTCCCTGAGGTATGTTAAACAACCATTGGTAATACGTTTCAATTTTAATGCGCCAGTATTCTGACAGTGCCAGGTCATACGCCACTACATAATGGTGCGCCTTTGACAAACCCAGGTTTTTATTGGGGGTGCTGTAGTGTGCGGGGTCGGTAATATCGCGTGCGAAATAAACGCCAAGGGGCTGTATCTGGCTGTGCAAGCCGTAACCAATACTTACCGATTGTAATGGCGAAATATCGTATTTAAATGAAGCCCGCGGTTCAACCGACCAGGAATCGTTCAGGAAAAAATACAGTGAATGCAAACCCGTATTAAACGTTATTTTTTCGGTTACGCGGAATTTCCATTGGGCAAATGCCTGTCCCGAATACGCGTTGCCTTCGGCATTCAGTATATCTTCCATTTTGCCGGTTGAATCATAATAAGCCTTTTGTATAAAAGAATAACCAAGGTTATTTAAAATAAACCCGTTGCGCAAGCTATGGCGGCTGTCAATTTTTAGGTTGTATACCGACTGTAGCGTAATTTTTTTGTTGATGAATGATTCCGAATAACGGTCTTCCTGGCTGAAATCATCATTCAGCCTGTTTTCATAATAGGCATTTTTAGTTCCTGAATAAACCACGGCTGTTTTCAAAAAACTTTTTTTACTTATGGGTAGTGTATGGGTAATGCCTGCAGCACCGGTGTTTGCCCTGAAGTCGGTATTATACCGGTAAAATTCATTGTCCCATTGAGTAGTGTCTTTTATAGCATCGGTGGTTTGTGAGCTTAACCCCCCAAAACCAAACAGGGTGAAATTCCCCAATTTTTTAACGGGCAGCGCAATATTAAAAGAAAGGTCCTGGAACAGGGTGCTCGCATCGCCAATTTCAATGCCCAATTTACTTATGACCCCAAGTGTTGAGTACCGGTAGTTGATAAGATAAGAGCCGCCATAGCCTTTTTTAAATGGGCCTTCGGCCGAGAGGTCTATTCCCAAAAAACCGGTTTGTACCGTATATTCATGTTTTTCATTGTTTCCTTTTCGCAATTTTAAATCGAACACACCTGAAAGCGCATTACCATACTCGGCAGCAAAAGCACCTGTGCTGAAATCGGAATTGGTGAGTAACTGCGCGCTCAAAATGGAAATGCCCCCGCCAGCTGTTCCCACATTTGAAAAATGGTTCGGATTTGGTATTTCAACGCCTTCCATGCGCCACAGCAATCCGTTGGGTGAATTGCCGCGAATAGAAATAGTGTTGGAAGGGTCGCCTGTTTGTACCACACCGGGAAAAGCAGCCGCCATGCGTGCAGGGTCATTGAATGCTGCGGCATATTTTTGTGTTTCCTCAACCGAAAACGTACGTGAACTTACCACCGACATGTCGTTCAATGGTTTGTTCTTATTTACCTTGGCAACCACTACCACTTCCTGCCCTTGCACAATATTTTCTTCAAGTGAAATATTCAGCACAACTTCTTTTCCTGAGTTCACCACCACGTTGGGCAGTATAAAATTTTTATATCCATCGGTTGTAAACGTAAACGTGTGTTTACCTACCGGCACTTCTGTGAATTTGAATACGCCATTTGCATCGGTGGTTACACCTTTTTTCGGTTCGCTGCCTGCCAGTACCACCCTTACGCCCGGCAAGGGAGTTTGCGAAATCTTATCGGTAACAGTTCCGCGTACGGTTTGTGTGAACTGTTGGGCGTTTAACCGGATTGCTGTAAGGCAAAAGAAGGTTAACAATATGTTGCGCATGCACGTCATTTTAGCCCTAGGACAATATTAAACAAAAATACCCCTATGCCGATTAAAAAAACCTTATGGCTATTTTACCTCCCACCCATACATTCATAAACAAATGGTTGGAAACCTTTTGATTTATCAGGAAATCTGGTCGTATTTTGGAAAATACATCCTGGTAATTGACATTTCGGTCATCGGCCAGCATAAGGTTGAACACCGGCCCGCCCGACACCGATATTTTTTTTGCAAAGCGCCACTCAACACCTGCGTAAAGTTTATGGTTAAGGTTTAACCTGCCGTTGCGGTTATTCAC
>DASPJQ010000258.1:0-10465 GCA_035628535.1 Flavobacteriales bacterium
CCTGTATCAACCGTAAACGAATAGAAACCGTAATCGTTCGTGTAGGCCGTTTTGTTGAGCTCTTTGATAAAAATGCCGCAATTGAAAAGGTTTTCACCCGTAGTTTTATCGGTCACATAACCGCTTATGGTTGCTTTTTGAGCAAAACCCGTCAATGAAAAAAAAATAAACGCTTTTATGAAGAATGCCTTTTTCATTTGACCGGGCTAAAAGTAAGGGATATTCTTTTAGTGAGGTGGGTATTTAGGCCTGGAGCGTAGGTTTTAGGTGTTAAAATTGGTAAAATCAACGGTGAAGGAAGTATTAAGCCTGAATGACCTTCTTATTGCCATAAATTATTATTTTTGCCTGCGATTGGTTGATAATTTCAGATTGTCAATTGACTAATGATCGGGATGTAGCTCAGTTGGTTAGAGTACGCGTCTGGGGGGCGCGAGGTCGTGCGTTCGAGTCGCATCATCCCGACATGATGAGACTGCATGTGTAAAAGGCATGCAGTCTTTTTTTTGCCCACCCACAACACCACCCGCCAAAGCCCTGTATTTACTGGCTATTCCAAATGGCTCAACAAAATCCAAAACAACTTTTTTGTGTTTTAAAAGGCGGTTCGAACCAAATTTTTTCAAAAAGGATTTTATTTCAGACAGATAATCTTCGCTGAAAGCAAGTTTTTCCACATCCCGCAGATTCGTTTAATTTTTCCAGGTTCCCGGAGAAAAACTGTGATCAATAAATCTTCGCAGTAGAAAGAAAATTGCCCCATGTACACTCGTTTCACTTTGCATTACAATTGTTTTAATAATCACATCGCACAGAGTGCAGCTATCGTTTCATCAAGCTCTTGACTTGTTTTCAAGTCAGCGGGCCACGAGGATTTTAAATAATGTGGGTTGATTCGTATGAGTGTATCGCTAATCACAATGCTGCGATGTAACAACAACCCCTGCCGCATTACATCCTGTGGCAATGTATCCTTATGGTACTGGCAAACACCGTACAGCTCTTTTCTCCTGCCAAACAATTCTTCAAGCTTTAATTCATATTCCATTAATTTGGAAAAATCTTGTCGCGGCCCAAATTCCCACGTCATATCACCTGAAGCCCACAATCCTTTGTAACCATCCTTTATTGCTTGATTAATAGAATCTTCAAGTTTGCCTAACAAAACCTTATAATTAAAGTCTTCACCTGGTAACGCCACCGGATCGGAAGAAAACACAAGCCTGGCTTTTGCTGTTTCGGATGCAACGTCAATACCCATGGCAGCTAACGTTGACCCCATTCCCGCTACCATAGGTGCGCTGTTAAGATAGAGGCATCGGTATCCTTCATGCAATTTACTTTGTAAGGCCGAAGCCAATAGGGGGAGTTTTTGCGAGGGTGGACCTTCATAAATCAGGCATTGGTGTCTTGGTTCAGATGCCATACAATTAGTATTTACTCATGCCCGCTATATTGAAAGCGGTTTTATTGGTTGTTTTATCAATTTTTGAAGCAATTCAATAGGCTCGATGTAATGAGGGGTTTTGTGTATCTTCCCATGCATGGTTGCATAAGGATGTGTGGCTAAAATATCGGCAACTCCCACCGAACTGGTTGATATCGTATGTACACATCAGAAGATATGTTTCTTCTGCTGCAAAAACTTTTAATTGGCCTTTTTCAACGGCATTCTGCACAGGTATTTCTGCTTTTCGCAACTGTGAACAATGGTGTCGTTGGTATATCAACCGATGGCAATGGAATTGAAAAAAAGTGCTTTAACCAGGCATAGAATTATTTTTTACCAAAACGTTTCGTGGTATTATCGTAATTTAAATAATATGTCCCTTTTTTCAGTTTTGACACATCAATGTCTTTTGCCGATTCATGACGGATGATGTTGCCATATTCATCATATATCTCATACAATGATTCGTCTGACAATTCAATGGTGGCAGTAACCGTTGCGGGTGAAAGAAATAAAATTTCAGGGGAATTTGATTTAACTTCAACGGGGGCCGATGGGCTTGATTTGCCAAAATAATCGATTTGCTTTACGCGTACGGTATTAAGGCCTGAATGCAATTTTAGTTTATGGGTATACACCGCCCCTTCTGATTTGCCCTGCCCTGAAACCTCGCCCACCCTTATCCATTTGTTCCACCTGAACTGTTCAATGGCAAACATTAGTTTTTCCATCTCATTCTTTGTGCGAAAGGTGAGGCGGCCAATTGAATCAAGCTTCAGGTAATCCAATTCAAATACAGCCTTGCGGTCCATGTTTATTTCCAATAATTTTGGCACACACCCCTCATCGTGAATGACCAGGAGCTCAACGGGTTGACCCAGGTGAAACTTCGTGGAGTCAAAAGGGATTTCAAAAGCCGAGGAATTAACGTTGAGTTTAACTTCATTTTTGTTGACAATGACTTTTCTCACGCAAAACCCTTTCCCTTTTTTCATGGGATTTTGCATATACAGGTTTTTGCCTTTATAGGTCCCGTTTGCAACCAGTGTATCAGTTTGGGCATTTGCCGTGCAAACTGCCATAAGAAACAGTAATGTGAATGGACGAAACATCATCCCTGTAAAAATACAAAAAAATCAGCATTTAAGCACATCCTGTACTTTTTTGCTTAAAAGCCCCGTGGCCTTGAGTTTTGCAACCAGTTTTTCGTTGGTACGGAATTCGTTTTCGTCCCAACGTGAGCCCCACTTACGCTGGTCAGGATCAAGAAAAAATACAAAACGGTAATACAGGTGCCATGCGCTGTAATTGTTGTATTCAAAATTACCGCCAATCATATCATTCCGGCTGGCGTACCTTGTAAAAAATGCATTTACGTCAGCGGCCAACGTTTGTATATACGTTTGTTTTTGGGTTGCAAAAACCAGGGCCGCCAAGGCTGCGCGTTTGACCCACTCATTCACGCTCTTTGTAAATGGTAACAGTACGTTTTCGCTTTTTAAACTGGTAATAGGGCCAACCTGTTCCAGCAGGACCTGCTGACGTTTAGTTTCTTTTTCGTGTTTAAGCTCGGCCAGTAATTGTTCTTCCAAAAACAGCCGTGCAATATAGTTATCCGTTATACTTTTGACAGGTGTGCCCCCATTATAAAATTTTTCAAGATTTACCGGCACTACTGTTACAATGCGCCATGTGGGGTCCTGGTAAGCCTGGTTCATGATGAGTATACAAAAAGTACCCGTATCAAGCGGTACCAATTCAACCGGCCACATAAACGACTGAATATCGAAGTCGATTTTTTTATTCTGCAATTTACCATCGCCCATTACAACCTTCTCTACCCTGAATGCAATGGAAAGCGGTCCGGTGGGATCATCCATAACAACCATTGGCTCACCGCTGGCGGATTTGGGCCAAACAAAATCATTCCGGGTTAAAATTTTGCCCATTACAATGGTTTTTGGATCATGCCCGTCATACAACGCGTGGTCAATACGGGAATTTGAATACATAATATAAGCATCCGCGTTTGAGTGAACAGCCTGTAAAACAACAATTAATATAACCGTTAGTGATCTCATGTCAAACCGGTACACCATGATGCGGTAAAAGCTCAAACCGACCCCGTAAATTACATCCGAATGTTTACTTTTACAGCGCCCCGGGTTTATTCTTTGTATGGACTATTCCTGTTTTGGCTGCATAAAACGCCATGAAGAAACGAATAAAAAATTACAAGAATTTATTATTTTACGTAGTTACTATTGGCGGATTTTCCATTTTGTTATGGTGGATATTGGGTCAGGGTGAATTGCTTGAAGCCGAAAAAATGACCCATTTCGAACCGCAGTTAGAGGCTTCAACCTGGGAACAATTTAAAATCACCTACCACCATAATGTCACGCACCCCCTGGCGCGTTTACTGCTGCAAATTATAACGATTATTATTACCGCACGTGTTTTCGGTTTTTTCTGCAAAAAAATAAGGCAGCCAACGGTAATTGGTGAAATAGCGGCCGGTATTTTTCTGGGACCTTCGTTCATTGGCACCTACTTCCCCGAATTTTCAGGCTTCATTTTCCCAAAAGAATCAATGGGGAACCTTGAATTTTTAAGCCAGATTGGCCTTATACTTTTCATGTTCATTATAGGCATGGAACTTGATTTGCGCGTGCTCAAAAACAAAGCCCAGGAAGCGGTTGTCATCAGTCACGCAAGTATTATTTTTCCATTTGTATTGGGTGTTGGCCTTGCGTACTTTATTTACAGTACAGCCTATGCGCCCAACGACATTAAATTTTTGTCATTTGCCCTTTTCATTGGCATAGCCATGAGCATAACCGCTTTTCCTGTGCTGGCGCGCATCATACAGGAACGCGGTCTCACCAAAACCAAAGTGGGCACCATTGCCATTACCTGTGCTGCGGCCGATGACATCACCGCCTGGTGCATCCTGGCGGTGGTAATTGCAGTTGTAAAGGCCGGAAGTTTTGTAAGTGCCCTGTATACCGTAATCATGGCCTTGGTGTATGTTTTTTTGATGATGAAAGTGGTAAGCCCGTTTCTCAAACGCATGGGCGAAATATACTCTAACAAAGAGGGACTGAGTAAACCGGTGGTGGCTGTTTTTTTTGTAACGCTGCTTATTTCGTGTTACACAACCGAAGTAATCGGTATTCACGCCTTGTTTGGTGCCTTTATGGCCGGGGTTATTATGCCACCAAACATGAACTTCAGAAACATGTTCATTGAAAAAGTGGAAGACGTTTCCCTTATTTTGCTTTTACCCCTGTTTTTTGTTGTTACAGGATTAAAAACGCAAATCCCGCTTTTGAATGATGCCGAGTCATGGAAACTATGCGGAATTATTATTGCTGTTGCCGTTGCAGGTAAATTCCTGGGCAGTTCCCTCTCGGCACGTTTCGTTGGCCAAAATTGGCGCGAAAGTGTCATTATTGGCGCGTTGATGAATACACGCGGACTAATGGAACTGGTTGTATTGAAAATTGGTCTTGAGTTGGGCGTATTAACTGACGCCATGTATACCATGTTTGTAATCATGGCGCTTGTAACAACGGCTATGACCGGTCCTGTGCTTGATCTCATCAATTGGTTGGCTCCTGAAAAAATTCCTGTGCGTGCTCCCCAGGAAATTGAAGACAAAGGCAAATTCAGGATATTGGTGCCTTTTGGGAATCCTTACCGGGGCAAAAACCTGTTACGACTGGCAAACGGCCTCATTAAGAAATCAACTGCAAATTCAACCGTAACCGCGCTGCACTTATCGCCCAGCAATGAAATAAACCAATACAACGCCAAAGAATTTGAACGTGAAAGTTTCAAGCCTATAAAAGCCGAAGCGGCCAAGCTTGATTTACCGGTAAAAACAGTTTTTAAGGCGTCACCTGATATTGATAAAGAACTTGTGGATATTGCCAACGAAGGAAATTACGATTTGACAATTGTAGGCCTTGGACGTTCTATTTTTGACGGCACGTTTTTAGGGAAAGTACTTGGGTTGACCAATAAAATCATCAACCCTGAAAAGCTATACGATACCATAACCGGTAAAGAACGTTTATTTGACTCTTCCATGTTTGATGAACGCACCAAGCAAATCATCAAATTAAGTAAAGTGCCTGTAGGGATTTTTATTGATAAAGACCTTGAAAAAATTGACAGCGTGATTTTACCGGTTTTCTCCATTAGTGACAGTTTCCTGCTCATATATGCGCAAAAACTCATACACAATAACGGTTCTTCTATAATGATACTGGATGCATCGGGCATCATTAAAAATAACCCTGAAATGCTGGAAACCATTCGCTCAATAGAACAAACTGCGCCCAACCATATTTCACTTTACAACGAAAATAAAATCAATAAAAGCCTTTTTGAAAACAAGGACCTTTTATTAATCAGTCTTGACAGTTGGAAAAAAGCGATTGACACGCAAAGCGTATGGTTGGCCCAAACGCCTTCAACACTTATCATTAAGCCATGATAAAGTGGTTCTCACCTAAAAAGGACTGACATTCTGTAAAGTTTTTATAGTTTTGAGGCTATAAAAATGGAAAGATACTATCCATATATTCTTTTGGTATCGGCCTTGCTGGTAATGATAAGCATACTGGCCGGGCGTTTTTTTTCCAGGTTCGGGTTTTCAACGCTCCTCGTAACATTGTTAACAGGTATTTCATTCGGCAATGGAGGAAAATTTGATTTTGAATACAATTACCCGGGGCTTACACTTCACATAAGCGAAATAGCCCTGTGTTTTATTATTTTTGCCGGTGGATTTGAATCCCGCTGGAACCAGTTGAGACCGTTCTGGATCCAGGGCATAGTGCTCTCAACAGTTGGTGTATTGCTTACAACCCTTATTGTTGCCATTCCGGTGTACTATTTTTTACATTGGGGATTTCTTGAATCACTGCTCATAGGTTCTATTGTTTCGGCCACCGATGCTGCAGCCGTTTTTTCCATACTTGAATCAAGCAAGGTGCGGTTAAAAAAAGGACTAAGCGAAATACTGCAACTTGAATCGGGAACCAATGATCCGATGGCCTATTTTCTCACCGTTAGTTTTACCGGTTTTATGTTAAACCCCGGCCAGGCATCATACGATTCAATGGTCTTCAATTTTTTATTCACCATGTCGGTGGGTTTCATGTCAGGATACCTGGTTGCAATGGTTGTTTACTGGCTTATTGTGAATGTGCGGTTAAAAAAGGGGCAAAACCCGGTATTGCTTATTGCTGCTGTCATACTTATTTATGCCATTAACAACCTTGTAAGCGGAAGCGCATTTCTTGCCGTATATGTTGCAGGCATTTATTTGGGAAATAAAAAATGGTCAAACCAGCAATTCAATGTCCATTTCTTTGAAGGGTTTTCATGGCTCATGGAAACAATCCTTTTTTTGATTCTGGGCCTTCAGGTAAATATTTTTACGCTTGACGATTTTTTGCCTGAAGGACTATTTATTTCAGCTGTACTTCTTTTTGTTGCACGGCCCGTTGCTACGCATATTTCGCTCATTACCCTTTCGGGGTTTTCATGGAGCAAAGCAGGGTTTATTTCGTGGATAGGTTTGCGCGGGGCCACTCCCCTGGTATTTGCGCTCATTCCAATTGTTGAACATTTGCCGCATGCCAACAAACTTTTAAACATTGGGCTTATATGCGTTGTTATGTCCATCCTGTTTCAAGGAACCATTATTACAAGACTTGCTGCTTTATTCAGGGTACAGGAAGATGATCCCGCTGCAGGTTCTTTTCCTGAACAAAAAATTTCTGTGAAATAAAAATCAATCCTCGGCAGGATCGTGTGGTATAAGTACAATGCCTGATGCAGTACCGTTTAACCTGTACACATAATTATCTTTTATATAATACGCTTCATGTCCGAATTTCCTGAAAATGGCAAGAGTCTCTACATTGTAAAACTTATCGGTATGATAAATTGTCACTATTTTGCTTGCAAGATCATATGTTACAGCCGTAATTTTTTCCTCATTAAAATCAATCAGGTAATTGCGAATCATTTCAGCATCGTCAACATTGGTCAGGGACTTTACCTTGAAATCCACCTTTTGGTATATTTCGGTTTCAACCGAATCAGGCAAACCCTGGGCCTCCAGTGCGTGGGTTGTAAAAACAACTGTAACCAGTATAAGTAATATCCGTAACATGCCTTATTGCTTAATGATTTTTACGTTTTTCATGACCATTCCCGTCTCCGAAACAAGTTGCACAATGTAAGCGCCTTTCTGAAGGCGTACAAAATCATCAACCGAATAATGGTTCACTCCTGCTTCAGCGTATACAGCTTTTTGTGTAGAACCGCCCAGGACATCAATTACACGTATGTTATAACTGCCGCGGTTTTCGGCATACAGGTCTACAAATACGGTTGACGTGGCGGGATTGGGGAAAATGTGCACATTGTTGTTCTCTTTATAGTACACCACAATGGTATTTGAATATTCATAATCGCCATCAAAATCCACCTGCTTGAGGCGATAATATGCATTTTTGCTTTCAACGCCCGAATCATAATATGTATAAGCGTGTTGCATATTAGATGTCCCATATCCTGAAATGCTCCCGATTGTGCCAAAATTCACACCATCGTATGAACGCTGGATAAGGAAATGACTGTTGTTTATTTCACTTGCAGTAACCCATTTGAGCTCATTTCCATCGCCAATGTTTTGCCCGGTAAAGGAAAGCAATTCAACAGGCAATACGCCTGATGCGGACCAACCTGAAATAACAAAATCACAATTGGCACCGGAATAACCATCTATCATAAGTATATAGCTGCTGCCAACGGTCAGGCCTGTTGCTGTGACGGTTCCGGTAGTTGGACTACCAGGGTTAAAACAGTTTGATACCGAATTGAAATCAGTGCAACATCCATTTACATCGTACGTAACTTCGTACACTTCAGCCTGTATTCCGTTACTGGCGCACCCGCTTACCGATGTAATGTCAAATGATTCGGTGGTTGCTGACGCAACAAACTGGTAATACGAATTGTTTTGCAGGGTGCCGCAAAATTCAACATCCAACTGTGCGTTGGGATCATCGGCCGTATAAGTGCTGGCCGTGGCGCTGGTAAACGTAGCGGTTGAACTTTTGGTGAGCAATGCGGGATCGGAACACCAGTCATTGTTGGTGGGATTGCCGCACGGACTCATTTCAGTTACGCAGATTTCAAAATCGGTGAACTGTACGGATGTGCTATTAGTATAAACACGAATATAATATGTTTGTCCGATGGCAAGTCCTGTTGGCGTGCTTGCATCGGCATCGCTACACACCAACGCTGCACCAAGCGAACCACAGGTGCCGGTGTATAACGAATGATACATATCGGTAGTGGTTCCTGATGCGTTGGATATACTAATGTAAACACTGGTTGTGGGAGCAACAAAGCTATACCATACATCATCGTCATCAAGTGTTGCTCCGCAACTGTTGGCATCGGCCGATGCTGTTGCACAGGAAATGGTTCCGGCAGTATAGGTACAGGCTGAACCATACACCGTAAGTGCGGTAGCCGTTGCACATTCGTCATTGGCAGGAATTCCATCAGGGCATGGGTTGCTTGCACATATATTGAAAGTACCATTGTTGTTGTTGCCGTTTTCCCAAAAACGAATGTACACGGTTGAACCAGGCGTAAGACCTGTTGCTGTAATTTCGGGCATTGATCCCGGCCCGGAATTATCGTTACATGAAACAAGCGTAAGCACGCCACAAGGTGTTCCTGTATACAGAGCCATGCCTCCATCGGTAACAACGCCTGATGTTGTTTCAATAAGCAGTCCTCCCGAAGCAGGAACCACCGCGCTGAACCAAACATCGCCACCGCTGTAACCGGCACAGCCCGGTACGGGAATGGTGCCGCACGTTGATGAAGTGGCATACAGGTTAGTTGAAGCAGTAAGGCTACAGGAAGTACCTACAGTAAGCGCTATGGCTCCGGTGGGATCGTTATGTGACGGAGGATTTCCTGTTACGCACATGTTGCCATCCATGTTCCCTGAATTATAATTTATAATGCGTATACGGTGTGTTGTTGCAGTGGCGGTAAATGTCACTGTTTCCACCACACCTACTCCGTTCCCGGTAGCATTTGTACATGAAACAGATGTACCGCAGGCAGTAAATATTTGTATTGCCGGATTGTCACTACTGGTTGTGGTATAGGTAACAGTATAGGATGCACCCACCACAGCGGTAAAACTCCACCACTCTTCGGTTGCAACTGTACCCGTGCAGGTTGTTGCCGTTCCTGTTGATGCACCGTTTACCTGTAAGGCATCACAATTGCCAACCGTAATGGCTGTTGCGGCACCACAGGTATTACCGGCATGAACCGGGCTGTATAAAATAATTGCTGGCAAACACAATAAGAATAACCTCATTGTAATAAAAACATGACGCATGTGTGTGGTTTGCACCGTGTAAAATTTCTCCATCTATAATTGCTGCATTTTAGTTATTGGTCAAAAACACTGGACCCTACTTACGCTACACGTTAAAATTTGGTTTCACTGTTTACAACCTAACTAAAAGTTTGGTTTTCAACGTGAATATAGCTAATAGATGGATGGAATGTATGCCCCCTTACATGAAATACAACGAAAAAATGATGAAAAATACGTGTTAAATTATTAAATGGTTGATTTTAAGCCAATAATGACTTTTTACATATTGCCGTATTTTTTACATAGTGTTTTATAATACTATTGGAAGAAGCGTTCCTGTTAAATTTTTAATCAGTTTCTTACGATTTGACTAAATCGAATCACCCTAAACAGGGCCTTTTATTTTGCTACTTTCGCCACATATAGCAGGTACGCGCGGTTATGATGTCTAAAAAGTGTAAATACGCCATCAAAGCATTGATTCGCCTGGCAGAGAATTTTGAAAGGGATTACCTGCTTACGGCCGACATTGCCAAACAGGCCAATATACCCAAGAAATTTCTTGAACAAATTTT
>DASPJQ010000259.1:0-8041 GCA_035628535.1 Flavobacteriales bacterium
GTTTTTCAAACGGGTCATTGTGTGTCCAGCCTGTTTTTTGCCCCCGCAGGTTTATAGCCAGGAACGCAAAGGCACAAACAAGTGCAAGCGACCTGAAAGCTTTGCTATTTTTCATTTTACGGCTTTTGTTTGTATATAAATAACCATTGTTACTTCTCCGTTCTTTATTCTTTATTCTTTATTCTTTGTTTATTCTTTGTTCACTCTCTGTTCTCCTTCCTCTCGGCTAACGCACAAGCTGCACTATTCCTTTATAAATCACTTCACCTTCGGTATCGCTGCAAAGGGCCTCATATTTTAAAATGACGTAATAAACCCCGGCCGTTGCCTCGGCACCACCGGTATCATCTCCTTTCCATCCAGCAGTAGCATCATCGCTCATAAACATAAGCTGACCCCAGCGGTTGTAAATCTCTAAGTGATAGGATTTAAACAAATAGGAGACAATTGATGGGTCGGTGCCTGGTATGAAGGCAAACGCATAGAACGTATTGTTGTAACCATCGCCATTAGGGGTAAAAATATTGGGAATAACAGTTTTGGATGCTACCGGGTATTCGCCTATCTCAACCGCGCTGGTCATATACCTGCAACCATTCATGAACCAGGTAGCCGATGCATTGGGCGCATCGGCCACGGCCACTGTGAATACTGAACTGGCTTGGCCGCTAACAGGCGCACCAACCAAATACCACTGATAAGCCGGACCGGCACCGGCCGGCAAATACATGTCAACATACGGACTGCCATTGCATGAAACACCTTCAATTTTTAAAGTATCCACAAGGGCGTCTTCGCTCAGGCTGAACGGAAATGTATTGCTGCAACCGTTGGCGCTTATAGTTAGCATATATGTACCTGCCCCGATATTGCTTGCTGTTAAGCCCGTTTGAACCGGCACAGTGTTCCAGGTATAATTAAACATGGTGGTTGATGAACCGCCTGTTGCCGTTGCCGTAATGCTTCCATTTATTCCACTGTTACAGGGCTCATCACCGGTAAACGAAATAGCCGGAAAATCCAGGTCAAAAACGGTGTCAGTTTGCGAGGTTGTGCACCCATTGTCATCGGTCACCGATAACGTATATACCCCAGCCGTTAGTCCTGTATTGGTTGGTGTATTATTGGAAGGATTGTTGCTCCATAAATAATCATATGGCCCGGTTCCTCCTCCAACCGTTGCAACCATGCTGCCCAAAGGTGAACCATTGCATCCAACACTGTCGGTAACAAGGTTGAGGGTTAACGGGGCGGGTTCATACAGCGTATCGAAAAAATCATATATGCAGCCATTATCATCGGTTACAGTAATCGAATACACGCCAGCTGTAGCTACAGGCAGCGTATCATTCAATACCGGTAAACTGGTGTTCCATAAAACGGTATATGGACCGGTTCCCCCCGATGGGAGACAAACCAGGCTGATATTATCGCCATTGCAATTGACCGTATCGGCACTGGTAGTAGCTGTTAACGGAGCAGGCTCACCCACTACCACATCAAGCACAGTAATACACCCTGCACTGTCGTTAATGGTAATTGAATAAGTTGCAGCACCAAGACCTGCTGCGGCTGAATCGGTAATGCCTAACGTGTCCCACACATATGTAAATGGAGCTATGCCGGCTGTGACGTCAAGCGTTATAGAACCGTCATTGGCCCCGTTGCACGATGCATTTTCCACATTGGTATTGGCGGTGATTCCACCCGGCCCTGAAAGCACATCAAACGTAACCGTGGTTTCATTGCCGTTGCAGGATGAGTCGCTGATGGTAACCGTGTACGTACCGGCTGGCAGGTTAAAAGCCGTATCACCTGTTTGCACCGGAATGGTATTCCACGTAATGGTGTACGGTGCATTTCCGCCAGAAGGATTCACCGAAGCAAAACCGGTTGTATAACAGGTAGCGTTGCTTACGCTTAAATTCGGGTTAATGGGTGATTCGCAGGCAGCAAGACCGGTAGGAACAAGCACCTGTACAAAATTCAATCCGGTAACATACAATACTCCCTGGTTTGAAATGCGCACATCTATTACAGTGCCCGGCATGGGATAAGCGTTTTGTACTACCAGGTTACTGTCGCAATGGTAAACCGTATCATGGTCGCCCAGGAAAACATTTTTGCAATTATCGGCAGCTATACCTCCCCAAGACATGGATGTGGGTGTTCCCGAAAAAGGGTTCTGCACTTTGGTTGCCAGAACAACACCGGTAACCGAATTCAATTTTTTAAGGTTATAACCATCGTAACTGAATAAAGTTTTATCGCCTACGGTTATACCGTTAAACCCGTTGGCCGAAACATAAGTTACGCTTCCCAACTCCTGGTATCCCGTTCCAAGAGGCACCATGTAATCAACCGGCAAAAATGCCGGAAGCGGGCAACGCGCCAGTTGATTGTGCCCCGGTCCTCCAAACCGTTCGGCCGTTAAAATATAACAACTCCCGTAATTGTCAATCGTGAGCAAAGCAATGTCGGGCGAAGCCGGTGCAATTACTGCAATGCTGGTAATACCTGCCAGGTTTGTATCAAGATAACAAAGTTGCTCAACACCTGTTGTTCCGCCTCCGGCAATTACGGCCTGGTTGGTGCATGAACTAAAACCAATGCGCCACATTTCATTCATGCCAACTGTACCCGGACTACTTGCCACAAAAGTTCCTGAATTGAATAATTTAATTACACCGTCACTGGCAGGACAATAACCATTTGTAATATATACGCTTCCGGTTGTACGATCAACCGCAAAATCACCATAGTAAATACCAAAGGTTGCTGTGGTGTAGGTCCAAACCAATGTCCCTGCATTGTCATACTTATTGAGTTTAAACGGGTAGGCACCACCGTACACATAGGTATATCCGTTGTCATCAAAGTCAACATCAAATCCGCCAGCCCCCGGTGTATAAACAGGCGTCAATACCCAGGGATCAAGAATGAATTTTGCCGGTAATTTTCCTTTGAACGTATAGGTTACAACATTTCCGGCATTCAACTGGTATGCTGTTTCAATGGTTTTATTCCCGTTAACTGAATAAGGCTTTTTACAAATTATATCATCATTACCGGCCTGCACATGTAAATCACCATCGATATTTTTAATGGATGGGACACCCGTCCATTTTTCCGCAATGAGGGATGCATTGCCGCCCGGACGCACAATGTAATTATATTTAAACCCTGACCTGTCATTTGGAAAATAAACTTCCACATCAATACCCTGGTAAACGTTGTGTAAAATAATTGACTGGTAACCGCGGGCGAAAAGCGTTTGTTTGGTGATTTTGTCAGGATACAAGTACCTGGTTGTTTGCTCATGGTTGGCGGTTACAACAGCATGCGTGTTTGAATTCATCCACTGCATTTCATGATAAACCGGAACAGTTTTATATTCCAGTTCTTTTTTTTCTCTCTCTTCTTCCCCCTTGCTTTCCTCTACCCCGGCCTGTTTAAATCCGGCTTCACGCAAATGCATAAGTTCCCTCACTTCTTTGCGTGAACGTTTTATTTTTTCGTAATGCATAAAAATAAAACCTTTACCGGTAAAAAAAACTTGTGTGCCTTTACTTTCAGAACCAAAAAGAATTTTACTGCTGGTAGCGCTGGTATGCTCGTCAAACTGGCCCAGGTTTTCAATGAAACACCGTCTTTCAAACGGATCTTTTATGACGAAACCTTGATTTTGCGGAAACAAAAACCCGTGCAGGTGTGCGAACAGTGCAAAAAGGGTAAGTGCCTTGAAAGAATTTACATTCTTCATGCAAGTGTGGTTTCATCAAATATAAGAAATCCCGGGGTTAAATTGCAAAAAGGGAATATTTAAACTTTTTGATTGATTTTCTGTGAGTTTTTGATTTCTTATTTTCTAATTCTGGCTGGAAACTTCAATTGAAACCGTTTTAAACGGGCCGGAAAAGCAACACGCAGAAATTTTATATAAAAACCTAAAAACAATTTCTTAACGGTTTTCGGGTGAACCGTACATTGCTGCTTTGAGGGTTACCCAATAAGAAAATTAGTGAATTCTGCACGCCTCCATCTCAGTTTTCATGGTTATACCTTCTTCACATTTCCATGTAAACTCACTTTTTAAAGGATCATAAACCAATACACCACTGTCCATGGATTCCCAGGCTGGAAGCTGGCTTTTACAACCGGCAAGTTCTTTTTTTCGATACATGGTCATGTCCACGTCAATGGAAGAATTTTCACCACTTACTTCGGCCGGAAGATTGCGTAAATCAAATATAAGGTGACGGGTCAAATACCCTTTATACATATAATTGAATTTATATACCTTGCCGTAGGCGCAATTATACAACCAAACCATGCCCTTTTCGGTTTTCTGTGTAGCCACAACTTTATTGTCTTCTATAACCTGGATGGTAACGCCATTAAGACGATGATCATCGGTTCCAAATACTTTGGCCGACACGCACAATGCCTGACTTTTTAAGTTGCTATAACTAAGCAAAGTGATTATAAGAATAAATAACTTCATTTTGTTTTATTTAGCCAATTTACGCGTTAACTGCTTATCGGTTATTTTTATGTGACACCGGCACAGTGAATGTGTGATGAAAGTGGGTTTTCCGGGTGTGAAGAATATACTTTTACCGTACCAACTGTACCGTTCCGTTATACAGTATTTCCCCTTCCTGGTCGCTGCAAAGCGATTCGTACCGTATAACAACATAATACACACCGGCCGCAGCCGCAGAACCGCCTAAATCATCGCCTTTCCAACCCTGGTTTGGATTGGTTGAGGCATACATAAGCTGTCCCCAGCGGTTGTACACCTGCATGGTAAACGATTTGAATAAGAAGTCAATTACTGGCTGATCGGTAACCGGTATAAATACGAATGGAAAAAATGATTCATTCAAACCATCGCCATTGGGTGAAAATACATTGGGAATTTCACGGGCTGAAGCAACGGGATACTCTGCTGTTTGCGTTGTACTGCTGGTATATTTGCAGCCGTTGTAAAACCAACTGGCCGATAACAAAATCAAATCGGTTGCCTGCGCATTAAAAGTCGAACCGTTTGCCCCGGTTACAGGCGTACCCGACAAAAACCATTGGTACATTGGTTGCGCTATACCGGGTAAGTAAACCTCAATAAACGGCTGCTGATTGCATATAACGCCTTGCATGTTCAACGTATCCGTAACAGCATTTTCTCCCAGGAATGTTGTAAAGGTGGTTGAACATCCATTAGCGCTAACTGTAAGCACATAGGTGCCGGCACTTAAACCTGCGGCATTTAAACCGGTTTGTACCGGTGTGGTGTTCCACGAATAATTAAATGTGGTACCGCCTGATCCGCCTGATGGGGTGGCTGCAATACTGCCGTTGCTTCCGCTGTTGCAGGGTTCATTACCCATAAAAATGACAGACGGAAAATCGAGTTCAAAAACCGTGTCGGTTTGCGTTATGGTGCAGCCGTTATCATCGGTTACAGTAAGCGTATAAATTCCGGCAGCCAAACCACTGTTAACAGGTGTATTGTTCGAAGGATTGTTGCTCCACAAATAATTATACGCACCGGTTCCACCGCCTGCGGTTGCTGTCATTGATCCCAACGGTGAACCCAAACACCCTACGCTGTCAACGGCAATACTCAGCGTCAATGCAGGAGGTTCGCCTATAATTTGTGTAAATGTATGTACACAACCGTTGGAATCGGTAACGGTAATGGAATATGAACCTGCAGGAATATCAGTAATGTTTGCATCAGGAACCGGTGGCGTTGTATTCCATACCACCGAATACGGTCCTGTTCCGCCAGTTGGTAGAACAGTAAAATCACCCGTGCCTCCATTGCAATCAATTGTGGTCGGACTGACGGATGCTGAAACAACCAGGGGTTCATCCACTACCACAGTCAATGAAGCAGAACAACCATTGCTGTCAGTGATGGTAACTGCGTATGTTCCCACCCCGATACCCGCAACCGCAGCCCCGGTTAAGCTTGAGGGGGTCCATGAATACGTGAACGGAGCAACTCCACCAATGGTGTTTACGGCAATGGTACCGTCAGAAAAACCGTTGCATGAAGGTTCCTGCACAACCGTAGTGGCTGAAAATGCACCGCTGTCAAAACCAACGGTAAAATCAACACTTA
Source organism: Flavobacteriales bacterium (assembly GCA_035628535.1). Taxonomy (GTDB): domain Bacteria; phylum Bacteroidota; class Bacteroidia; order Flavobacteriales_D; family UBA2798; genus DASPJQ01. Next base: position 6,131 of record DASPJQ010000259.1, read on the forward strand.
TTTCATTCCCGGGGCATGCGCTGTCAGAAACAGTAACGGTATAGTCGCCCGGCAGCAGGTTGAATACCGAATCACCAACGCTGACAGGCGTAGTGCTCCATGAAACAGTGTATCCTGTTACGCCTGTAGGATTAACGAAAGCGGACCCTGGTTCATAACACGAAGCGTTGGTAACCGAAAGCCCGGGGTTGAGTATACTGCACGAACAACTGGCAGGCATATCAAGTTGCGCTACAAACCCACTACCCGTTACATAAATTTTCCCCGCTGGCGATGCTATTACATCTATGACCGTTCCAGCCACCGGATACACGTTCTCCAGAACAAAATTTGTGTCATACTGGAGTACCGTATCATGGCTGCCAATAAATACGTGATAACAATCATCAACCGTAATTCCTCCCCAGTCCATGTGCGTAGAATCGCCCCCCGGAGCTATATTTTTTTTCCAGGAAAGCATGACATTACCCGTAACTGAATTTCTTTTTTTCAGCACATACGAATCATATGTAAACAGGCGCTGTCCTTTTATGGCAATACCGTTAAACCCGTTCAGGTAAAATGGGCCGTAATTGGGACTCAACGCCTCCAGGAACTTATAACCTGAAGGAACGGAATAAATCAACGAAGAAAACCCTGGAACATCGGTTTTGAGAATATGGTTGTCATGCGCAGTAGGGGTCCAATACCCTGGCAAAAAATAAGCCGCTCCATAATCATCAAGCGCCAGTAACACCACATCATCGGCATAAGCACCGGCTCCTATAACGTTGTGCGTGGTCAAGGTGGTAAGTGATGAATCCATGTAACCAATTTGATTGGAACCCAGTCCTGCACCAATTATAATATGATTGGTAACCTGGTCGTATACCACACGCCACATTTCCTGCAGGGCCGATGCATAATAACTGGCTGCAAATGTACCGGAACTATAAATTTTTACTATATCGGGCGAGGTAAAACCCCTTATCATATAACAACTACCCGTATTATGGTCCACTGCAAAATCGCCATAAGACGCGCCTGTTGAAAAAGTAGACGTTGCATATGACCAAACCAGACTTCCACCGCTATTAAATTTCAGCACCGTAAAAGGCGCAGGGCCACCATAGGCATAACAATTACCCAACGTATCATAATCCACATCAAACCCTGTATTGTCTGCTGCTCCAAACGAAGAGGGCACCGTCCAGGGATCAATAACCATGCTTCCGGATGCCGGCATGCTGCACTGGTATGAAACAATTTCTTTTTGCAATACATAATTGGTGGAAATTGATTTACGTGCATCGGCCGTATATGAAACCGGTTTATTCAGGGTTAGTTTGCCTTCCGGTGCGCGAACGCTTATGGTCCCGTTGGTTTCAAGATTGATTTTCATATCGCCACCCCAGGCCTCCCTGATCAGTGCCGGTGAAGCGCCTTCCTTAACAATGTAATTATACTTGATACCGGCACTATCAGCAGGGAAATAAAATTCAACGTCAATGCCGGAATAAATTTCGTATAGCACCAGTTTTTTGAACGCGCGTGCCGAAATTGTCTGGCGTGTTACAGGGTGCGGGTACAGATACTTTGTTGCTATCTGGTTTTGCACCAGGTAACCGGGCCGCATGTTGGCATTTTGCCAATGCATGGTTATGTAGTGCGGAACCTGTTTGTAGGCCAGTAATTCCCTCTCACGCTCCTCTTCCATCCTGCTTTCCTTACCTGAAACACCGGTATGGTATTTTTCTTTTTCGCGTAACAAAACATTGAGTTCTTTGCGTGAGCGCTTTTCGTTTGTAAAATACCTGAATACAATGCCATTTTCAGTGAAAAAATAATCAATGCCGTTGCCCGATGACCCGAAAAGCACTTTTTCATTTCCGGGAATTTGTTCATTGAACTGGCCCAGGTTCTCAATAAAAC
>DASPJQ010000260.1:0-1968 GCA_035628535.1 Flavobacteriales bacterium
CATGATTTATCCGGATCTGAATAATAAACCGAATCGGCCAGGTCAAGGAGTTCAACTGTTCTCTGGCCGTTTACGTAAATCGTTGTAACCGTAAAAAACAGCAAAAGTGCACCGGAAATAATTTTTTTCACGACTAAGACAATTTGTTTTTGTACTCCTGGTAACCGAACTCACGCAACAAGGTAAACGTATTGTTCTTGTTCCATATACCGATTGACGGATGTTTTACCCCATTGAAAAAACTGGTTTTTACCATGGTATAATGGATCATGTCTTCAAAAACAATGCGGTCGCCCACCTGCAATTGTTTGTCAAATGAATATTCAAACATATAATCGCCACTCAGGCAGCTTGTGCCACCCATGCGGTAAACAAAATTTTGAATTCCAAATTTTGGATCCTGCGGGTCCATGTTTGCGCCAGTTATGCGCGGCTTATACGGCATTTCCAGGCAATCGGGCATGTGTGCTGTAAACGATACGTCCAGCATGGCGGTTTTAATGCCATTTGCTTCCACAATGTCTAAAACTTTTGACACCAGCACACCCGTTTGCCAGGCAAAGGCGCTTCCCGGTTCAAGTATGACATGAACATTGTAACGTTGTTTGAACGCACGCAGTAATTTAATCAGGTGCTTTGTATCATATCCCTGCCTTGTCATTAAATGCCCGCCTCCCATGTTTACCCATTTGGCTTGTTTAATTAAATGACCGAAACGCTGTTCAAACGCCTCAAGCGTTTTTTCAAGTGCATACGAATCGTTTTCACACAATGCATGAAAATGGATTCCTTCAATACCCTCGGGCAATTTATCGCCAAAATGCTCGCTGGTAACCCCCAGGCGTGAATTGGGCGAGCATGGATTGTACAGGTCGGTTGTAACTTCAGAGTATTGCGGGTTTACCCGTATACCGCATGAAATAACCGCTTCAAGCGCTTTGGCCTTGAAACGGTCAAACTGCGTAAGTGAATTAAAGGTAAGGTGCGATGAAAGTGAAATCAATTCATCAATTTCATTGTCATCAATGGCCACACAATATGTATGTGACTTTGATTTCATTTCTTCAACGCATAATTTAGCTTCGTTGAGGGAGCTGGCTGTAGCGCCTTTTATGTACTCGCGTACAATGGGAAAAGCGCCCCACATGCTAAAACCTTTGAAAGCCAGGATAATTTCAACCCCGGCCTCATCGGCCACTGATTTAATGAGGCTTAAATTTTTTCGCAGAAGCTCTTCTTCAAGAACATAACAGGGAGATGGGATTTTGGAGATGTCTATCATATTACTCAACCACAGCGGACACAAAGGTTACACGAAGACCACAGAGAATTTAGAACGAATACTTCCGGGTACTCTGGTGCTCGTTTGTTTTTTTTATGGTTAACCATTTTCGGATTAAAACTCATTCAACGCCTGTTCAATTATGGCAATGCACTCACGCAATTGTTTTTCGGTAATAACCAGTGCAGGTGCAAAACGAATGGTATCGCCATGCGTTGGTTTGGCAATAAGACCAAGGTCTTTCATTTTTAAACACAGTTCCCAGGCGCCTTTGTTTTCATGTTCTTCAATAACCATGGCCGCCCACAATCCTTTACCGCGCACGGCTTTAACCGTTACCGGGTGCGCCTGCTGAATGCGCTTCAATTCAGTCATTAGAATTTCGCCCAAACGTGCCGAGTTCTCCACCAGTTTTTCTTCTTTCAAAACGGTGAGCGCAGCAATTGCAGCCTTACACGCTATTGGGTTTCCACCATAGGTTGAACCATGCTGGCCCGGTTTAATGTTGAGCATAATTTCATCGTTGGCCAACACAGCCGAAACAGGATAAACACCGCCTGAAAGCGCTTTACCAAGTATTAAAATATCAGGTTTTACATTTTCATGTTCACAACAAAGCATTTTACCGGTGCGGCCAAGCCCCGACTGGATTTCGTCAGCCAGGAACAAAACGTTATGTTTTTTAC
>DASPJQ010000261.1:0-4895 GCA_035628535.1 Flavobacteriales bacterium
CTTGCGCGTATCACCGCGTATGTTGTACAACCAGCAATCAAGTTTACGCGAAATAAACACCGGTGCAATTGTTTATTATATTCTGCAGGACGCTTCATCGTTTACAGGTTACAATACCGAATGCGCGGTGGGCGCTGGCGGTTCGTACCGTTGGGGTGATGCGTTCATACCTGAGATCCATTTTTACAAAGGCGATTTTTTTGTGGGTGTTTCGTACGATGTAAACCTGAGCAGGCTAACGCCATGGACCGCATCGCGCGGTGGATTGGAAATAACCTTGCGGTATACCGATGTATCAGGCAGGCTTTGGGGCGGTGGAAAAACTGCGAGGAGTTTTTAGGAAAAGTTAATTGTTATCAGTTATTCGTTAATAGGCAGTATATGCGATGTTCTGTAGAAGTGGACTCCGTTTAGCGTTTGACAGGATGTTAGCGCAGTAATTAAATCAAACTTCTGACTTCAAAAATCTTACTTTTTTTAAATCACTTCTTCTCTTTCATGAAAAAACTATACACAGCAAAATGGTCGCTGTACCCGCCCGTGTACTGGCCGCCTGCAAATGTCCTGAATGGATAACCTTTAAAATTCCCATAATCCTGGCGCACAAAAGGCTTGTTAAAGATTTTGTATTTTGAAAATGTGTAGGTCTTGTTGTTATCATTCACAAATCCGGCCGAAAAAATCATCTGGTCGAATAAATTCCAGGTGTCCTGGTAAGCCAGCGTACCAATTCCTTTTTTAAAATTTTCGTATGAAGCATTGTATAAATCGGTGCCTTTCATTTTTTCTTTTTTCTCGCGGGCGCGTAAAACGGTTTTCACGCTTTCGTTGTTGGGGTCATCGTTCAAATCGCCCATGAGTGCAATTTTAGAATTGGGATTAATGGCAAGCAATGAATCAATGGCCTTGCGGCATATTTTTGCGGCAGCAACACGGCCCGGTGCACTTCTTGCCTCACCTCCACTCCTGCTTGGCCAGTGGTTTACTAAAAAATGCATGGGTTCACCATCAAATATACCCGATACCAATAAAATATCGCGCGTGGGATGCGTTGAGTCATACGGTAAAATTACCCGGAATTTTTTGGAAGCGGTTACCCTGAAATAATTCGGGTTGTATAAAAGCGCTACGTCCACACCCCTTTTGTCAGGTGAATCATAATGCACGATTTTATAATTACGCGATTTAAGTTTGGGCGCGTTCACAAGATCTTCCAAAACGCTGCGGTTTTCAATTTCGCACAGGCCGAGTACCGAAACACCATCAGGCGTAACCTCGGTACCCATTTGCGAAATGACCTGGCTTAAATGATCAATTTTGGTTTTATAGCGCGACCCTATCCAATTGTTACTGCCTTGGGGTAAAAATTCGTCATCATCGTTAGGGCCATCAATGGTATCGTACAAATTCTCCACATTCCAAAAACCTACGCAACCCACATACAGTTCAGGTTTTTTTTCCTCCTGAGCAAACACCGAAAAGGTCCCGGTAAAAATCAAAATTGAAAAAATAAACTTCATTGTTTAAATATTAATACGCTCAGGGAGTTTACCTCTTCGCTTTATTCGTTATTCGCCACGGATTACACGAATTACAGGGATTTTTTGTTTTAAACCCATGAAACCTGTGGGACATATTTTGGTTTAAATTTTCTTTCGCTCTTGTTAAAAATCTAAATCCGTGCAAATCTAGGGAAAGAAAACAATGTCTGGGCCAAGAAATTAACAAAGACGGATAACTTGTTGCTAAATTAACGCAGAATTAAAATTACCGGGGTTGTACAGTACTATTGAATTACCTAGATTTGTGCAAAATTCCCTTGAGAACCTTGAAGTCCCTCAACCATGGGTGACCGAAACCATTGGAATTTAAGTACGCACGCATGAAAAAATGAAATCAATACCGGCAAATCCTTTCATTCAATATGAAAGATTTTCTCCCGTTATCCCATTGCCAACCCAGGGCATTCACAAAGTTGTAAAGTCTGAATCGCATCCGCGGAACCATTACGCAGGCATTGAAGAAAAAACGGGTAAAACACGGCAATCCTTATTTAAACGGTTATTATGAAGAAATTTTACCTGTTTATAGTTACCATGGTTTTTTCTTCCGCTGTTTTTGCGCAGGAGGATACCAGTAAAATTAACCGTGATACGGTTGATGCCAATTATAAAGTTCCGGTTTTTAGTATTACTGCAAGCGATGTAGACAATGATCTTGAATCGCAGGACGTTTCTTCCTTATTGCAATCATCGCGCGATGTTTTCACTTCGATGGCTGGTTTTAACCTGAGTGCCGGCCGTTTCAGAATTCGTGGACTCGGAGGCGAAAACCAATTGGTTATGATAAACGGCATTCCTGTAAATAACCTGGAAACCGGTTATGCAGCCTGGTCAAACTGGGGAGGATTAAATGATGTGACCCGTTTTATGGAGGTGCGCATTGGTATAAATGCCTGCCGTTACAATTTTGGAGGAATTGGCGGTTACACCAACATTGACTCAAAAGCTTCTTCCTTTAAAAAAGGAATGAAATTTTCGTATGCCGCCTCCAACCGCAATTACCATCACCGTTTCATGATGAGCCAGTCAACCGGTTTAACTAAAAAAGGATGGGCTTTTACCTATGCATTATCCGGCAGATATGCAAAAGAAGGCTATTATGAAGGCACATTTTTTAATGCAGCAAGTTATTACCTGACTGTCGATAAAAAACTGGATGAAAAACATACTCTTTCTTTTGTGGGGTTTGGTGCTCCTATTACACAGGGTCGTGCCGGTTTTGCTGTTGCTGAAGTTCACCAGTTAACCGGTAACAATTTTTATAACCCGAACTGGGGCTATCAATCAACCGCTGACGGAAGCACACAGATAAAACGCAATGCGCGTGTATCAAACCAGCACAAGCCAACCGCAATGTTCACACACTATTTCGCATTGGATGAAAACACAAAACTTACTTCAACACTTTATTATTCTTATGGACGTAACGGTTTAACCAGCCTGAACTGGTATGACACCAAAGACCCCCGACCCGATTATTACCGCTATTTACCCAGTTATTATGCATTTGAAAACACAGCCTATGGCGATGACCTGACCTTGTTGTGGCAAAGTTCCGACCCCACTACCACCCAAATTAACTGGGATGGGTTGTACAATGCAAACTATAATAATTTATACTCACAGGAAAACGCCAACGGCACTACCGAAACCGTAACCGGTAAGCGCTCAAAATATATTGTTGAGGAAGCGCGCATGGACAGCAGGGATATTGGTTTTAATACTGTGTACAATACACGCATTAAACGCGTTTTTATTTCGGCCGGGCTGCACGGTATGCTGCATAAAGGGTTTTATTTTAAAACCATGAACGATTTGCTTGGCGGTGATTTTTGGGTTGATGTTGACCAGTTTGCCGAGCAAAGCTTTAGCGATGCAACTTACTATCAAAACGATTTGAACACCACCAATAAAATTATTAAGGAAGGGGACCGTTTCGGGTACGATTACATTATCAATGTAAATAAATTTGAAGCATTCGGGCAGGCCGAATACGCGGTTTCAAAATTTGATTTTTATGCCGGGTTTAATGTTGGCCATTCAAGTTTCTGGAGGACAGGAAACTTTAAAAACGGCCGTTTTGCCGATAATTCCCTGGGCGATTCGGAAACAGCAAACTTTTTTACCTATGGCACAAAATTTGGCGTTGCCTATAAAATTAGCGGCCGCCACGCCATTACACTGAATGGTGCATATATAGTAAGGCCACCTGATTCCCGCTCAATTTTTATTTCGCCACGCACCAACAATAACATGGTAAATAACCTTACCAATGAAAGTGTAACCGGTGGTGATGTGAACTATATTGTTTCGTATCCCCGTTTAAAAATACGTGCAACCGGGTTTTACACAGCCATTAACAACCAGGTATGGGCACGCAGCTATTATCATGATGAGTACAGGAACCTTGTAAATTACGTTTTAACGGGTGTTAATCATTTAATGACGGGTGGTGAGTTGGGAATGCAGGTTAATATCATTCCTTCTTTGATCTTCCAGGGAGCTTTTTCACATGGTCAATACATTTGGAGCTCGCGGCCTACTGCCACCATCACGCGCGATAATTCGGCCGAAGTACTTGCAGAAGGCCGTACCGTTTACATGCAGAACTATAAGATAGGCAATATGCCTGAAACCGGTGGGTCGGCCGGGCTTAAATATTCTGGTAAGAAATACTGGTTTATTGGTTTTAATTTTAATTATTTCGCCAATTTTTATGCCGAGCCGAATCCTGACAGGAGAACAGCAGAAGCGTTGTCAAAATACGTGACCGATGACCCGCAATGGGAACAATTGCTTACGCAGGAAAAATTACCCAACAACTATACGCTTGATGCTTATGCCGGTAAATCATGGAGGCTTAAACATAAATACTACCTGAATGTAAACGTTAACGTAAACAACATATTGAACAATACCAACCTGATTAACTTTGCTGTTGAGCAATTACGTTATGACAACAACGACCCACTAAAATTCCCGAACAAATACTCCTACAGCATGGGTATAAATTACTTTTTATTAATAAGCTTTAGATTTTAAGAAATATGAATATGAACAATAAATTCACCCTTCTTTTAATGGTCACGGTCATTGGCCTGATCTCTTGCAAAAAAGAGTTTGACTCGCCTCCGCAAAACGTTATTGCAACCGGCAATATACTAACGCTTGACTCGGTAATTAACCTGTACCAGGGCACCGATTACCGTTTTACAACCGATGTAAGCACCTATGGCGTTGTAACGGCCGATGAGGTTGACGGTAACCTGTACAAAAATGTATATGTGCAAAGTGGAACTTCAGCCATAAATGTCAGGTTGTTGAATTCGGGCG
>DASPJQ010000262.1:0-3441 GCA_035628535.1 Flavobacteriales bacterium
ATTCCGTTTATTTTGATTTATACACGCAAGGTGGGGTGGATAAAGGTACTCACTGGCGTATTTGCCGTTGGTCTTACCATTTTTATTTTGGGTAGTCTTTTAATTACACCGGCCCTTGAACAGCGTGAGACCGAACGGGAAACATTCTTTTTTGAAAATCCGCTGTATGTGGGCAACCATAGCATTGTAGAAGTTTTAATGATGACACTGGCAACGTTTGGTTTTTATGTGCGCATGCTCATTGCACCGTATCCGCTGGTTTCGTTTTACGGCTACAATACGTTTGAGGGGTTTCAATTTACGTTAAACCACGTTATAGGCCTTGTTGCAATAGCGGTTATTTTATGGGGATTGTATAAAACATACAAGCACAATAAACCAATATTTGTAGGGCTCATTTTTTTCTGTGTAGGCATTTCTATGTTTGTTAACCTGGTTACACCGGCTCCTGGGATTGTAGCTGAGCGGTTTGTATTCCTTTCTTCAACCGGAATGGCCCTGGTGCTGGCCGAGCTGTTGCTTATGCTCACCAAATCACAAAACATCCAGCGTAAACCAAATTTTGGTGTTTTACCCGGAAAAGTGTTATTCATTGTGATAGCTTATACTGGCCTTGCGGCCTGTATCGTAATTCCACGAAACCCTGAATGGAACAGCACGTACAGTTTGTACAAAGCCGACTCAATCAAACACCCTGAATCAACCAAACTGTTTTCGCTTTTAGGTACTATTCATGCGCAGAAACTGTACAAGCATGCCAACAATTTAAACAGGCCCGATGACAAGAAATCGCAGGAAACCGAAGAGGTGAAATTTACCGAAGAGGAGTTAAAACGCCAGGCCGATACGGTTATTTCGTATTACCGCAGGGCGTTGCAAATTTATCCTGACTATATTCCGGTAAACAATAACCTGGGTACTATTTATTTCACGTTTAAGCCCATGCTTGACAGTGCCGGTTATTTTTTCAAACGCGCACTTGACCTGGATTCAAATTATGTTGAAGCGGCTTATAACCTGGCCAATTTTTGCGAAGCCAAAGCGGGCCTTGCCCTTCAGAAATACAATTTTGTAAAATGGCTGAAACCTGATTCAACCGGGACCTCAAATAAGAAGTTGTTAAAGGAACAGGCTGACGTACTTGAAAGTTATGAACCCGTTTTGAGTAAAATGAATATGCTCAAGATAACATTGGGTAATACATTCAGGGACATGGCCGAAGGCAAAGCCAAAGGCGATCCCAAGGGCGTATTGCTGAATCCGTTGCTTTATTATATAAAGGAAAATAGTTTTTTACGCCCTTATGCCGAAGACCTGCGTACCCTTGAACTGGCCGATGATTTATTGGCCGGGTTCAGGAGCCTGAACCAGCAAAACAAGGCATCGTACCTGGACCTTGCCATTGATACAATTGTTAACCGGTACTATTTTCCGGTTTTGGCAAAAGCCATTAATGCCGACAAGAAAATAGATTTGACCAAACTGGATCCCGGAATGCTAACGCATTTGCACGGGCAAATTTTTAGGTACCGTAACCAATGCATAGGGCTGCACAAAAAAACTTTGCGTTTAAGCCCGAATTATGTAAATTCATACGGGAAATTGACAGCCGCCCTGGCGCAATGGGAGATGTATGAAGAATTGATTGCAATGCATGAACGGCTTGAAAAGAACCCGAAGTTTAAAAAACAAACCATTGATTTCAATATAGCCGAAACGTATTTTGCCATGGGCAATTATAAAAAAACAGCCGAGTATTTTATTGACGGGTTAAAGCAGGTTGAAATTATTATGAAGCGCCTCAAGCTGGTGCAGGCCAATTTTGCGGCTGCCAACAATAATTACATGGTAGCTGCCATTAACAATACGCGTGAAACGTTTAAGGGAAATGTTGGTTACTACATCAATAAATTCATGCGCGAACTGGCCAACCGCCAGCCTTTTGAAACCGTTCAGATCCAGCAACTCTATAACATGATAACCTCGTTGTAATGCCGGCACGTATAGCACATATCAGTTATTACCTGCCGCCAACCGTATTCACCAATGACGAATTTTTTGAATTATTTCCCGATTTAAAAGATAATGCAAACCTTGATAAAATAGGTGTAAAGCAACGGGTGATTTCAGCAAAAGATGAAACCGCAAGCGATATGGCGGTAAAAGCAGCGCAAAAATTGTTTGCAGAGCACGAAGTAAATCCCGCTGACATTGATTTTCTCATTTACTCTTCGCTTGATTTTGACTACAAAATGCCCGCCACTTCATGTGTCATACACCAGCAGCTTGGACTTAATTTTAATTGCGGCACCCTGGACCTTTCACACGGCTGCAGCGCCTATGTTTACGCCCTCTCGGTGGCTAAAGGCATGATTGAGACAAACGGCTTGAAAAATGTTTTGATGCTAAGCGCCAATACCCTAACAAAAGACATTCATCCCAGGGACAAGGCTTCGCGTTTTGTTTTTGGTGATGCAGCTGCCGCAACACTTGTTCAGCCCGCAGAGCAGGGAGGCATTCAGCAATGTGTATTTGCAACCGATTCGGCCAATTGGCAAAAAATTATTGTGCGCGATGGGGGAGCGCGCAACCCGCTTACAGCAACATCATACGATGAATTCAGCGATGAATTCGGGAATATCACTTCACGGGCACAGTTTTTCATGGATGGAACAGGTGTATTCTTATTTTCGCTCAAACGCGTTCCAGCGCTTATTGATGAAACACTCAAAAAAAACAACATGGCGGCTGGCGATATCGATTTATTTATTTTTCATCAGGCCAATTTGTACATGATAGGAACCATAACCAAAAAGGCCAATATACCCGAAGAAAAGGTGTTTAACAACATGCAGCATATTGGCAACACGGTTGGCGCAACCATTCCAATAGCCCTGGCGCAAGCACAGGAAAGCGGCCGGTACAAAAAAAACGCAACGGTTATGCTTATCGGTTTCGGGGTAGGCCTGTCACTTTCTGCTACAATTGTAAAGTTTTGAAAATTAGTAATTTGCCTGTTTTTGACCGCTTTTCTTTTTGAACTGATGACCAATGGTGGCAAAACGGCAAATGGCCACTTTTTCGTAACTTTAGCGTCTGTAAAAGGTGGAATACAGAACGTATTCTACAAAAGCTAAAACACATAATCATAAACGCAAGTGACCGGATGCCTGCCAGCGCAGGTATGCCACACATAAATTAAAAAAGATGGATACTATAGCGGATTTTACCTCTAAGCTTGAAAAAGAATTTGAAGACCTGGAACCCGGCACCCTTAAACCCGATACCAACATGCGCCAGTTACCGAACTGGAGTTCCATGCATGCGCTCATCATTATTGCATTAATTGATACGGAATATGACGTAAAAATTACAGGTGAAGACCTGCGTAAGTGCAACACCGTTAGTGATGTATATGAAGTAACCAAATCGCGCGTGGCA
>DASPJQ010000263.1:0-8449 GCA_035628535.1 Flavobacteriales bacterium
ACATTCTTTTTTGTTCCGCTTGTGTCGGTATAACCGTTCAACATTACCATTCGGGTGTTGTATTCATCCGTTACAAGCTTGTCGGTTATTTTTGTGGTGTCCTCAAAGCTGTCAACAAAAAAGAGATCATAATTCTTCTCAACATCTGATGAACCTGCCGAAATGACCAGCGTACCCGGGTTAGTGAGACTTTCAACGGTTGTGGTACCACCGTCAGTGCCGTAAATGATTTTCTCCGATGACACAATGGTCCAGTTACCTTCCAGGCGACCCATTAATTTTTTTTCTTTATTGCAGGCTGTCAATCCAAGTCCCACAAAAACAATAGCTATATAAAATATCTTTTTACTCATAATCATTTTTTTTACACTAAGGCATTCGTAAATCTTCGATTTCATAATTATTTTTCCTTTCCAAATAAATAAAAGAACCCGAACCCGTATGAAAAACCTTTCATACCCGTACTTTGCAAGTATTCTTTGCGTGAAACGTGCCCTGAAGGGTCATCCAGGTAGCTGTTATAATCTGAAGGGAAATCTTTGGGCGCTTCCTGGCTGCTGCGCGCATCCACAAAGGCGCGCTCTGTTTCAGACGGACCAATTATAAATGCCGGCATTAGTGCGCGGGCATAGAAAACATATTTTTTGTATTTGTAACTTAGCTGTGCGCCAAACTCCATTGTTTTAATGGTGCTAACATATACACCATTCAGCTTATATTCGGTACCGTAACTCCATACACCGTTTTTGTGTTCGGTTGAATATTCAAGGATTACTTTTCCAAGGTTGGTGCAATACAACCCTTCAATCCATACAGAATTTTCTTTTTTGGCAATACCGAACGTAAAATTCACCTGGTTGTTACGGAATTTAAGCCACATGTGCTGCGTGATCCCGTTTTTGAATTCACACTCGTTTTTTTCTTTTCCTCCACCGCCCGCATAATCAATACTGGCGGTCCATTTGGTCTCGCCTTTTCCGAATATGAATCGAAAACCGCTGGTGCTGAAATTGGACCCGCGTTCATTGCCTTTATATTGGTGGAACCCGCTGGAAATGTCATTGGCGTAACGCTGGTTGAACTGCACCACAAATTTATTGATGTCATCAGGGTTAAAACGCGAGAAAGCGAAATGATAACCTGTGTAGGTTTTTTTAAGTTCAAAGAACTGGGCTTTTGTGTTTACACAGGCAAACAGGCACAAAACCGCAACTAAACGTTTTTTCATAATTTTTTGAATTAGGGGTAATCAATGCAACAAATTTCGTATATGTAGTTTTTCCGGGGATACCTCTTTACAGGGGTTTTGAATTATCCCCCAAATGGGGTAACAGGAGTGATAACTGGCTCTAAATAAGCTTATTTTCAATGGCAAACCGGGTAATTTCCACTTTGTTTTTAAGCCCCAGCTTACTCAAAATATTTTTGCGGTGCGATATAACGGTTTGAGGACTAAGGAAAACTTTGTCGGCAATTTCTTTGTCGGTTAATCCTTGTGCGATGAAGGCGAGTATTTCTTTTTCACGTTTGGTGAGGCTATCGGCCAGGGTTGACGGTTGGGCCGAACGGGCATTAAAATGATCAATAAGCTGGCTTGCTGCATTGGCATCGAGGTGCTTTTCTCCCGCATGTACTTTTTTTATAACACGAATTAATTCTTCTTTATCTATGTTCTTTAATACATACCCGCTGGCACCTGCTTCAAGCATTTTCTTTATATAAAAGCTTTCGTTTGCCGAAGACAGGGCAACTATTTTACACGCAGGATTAGCCCTGAGTATATCAGCCGTAGCCTCAATACCATTCTTACCTGGCATTTGGATATCCATTAAAATCACATCGGGTTTAAGCGTGCCGGCTTTCGCAACGGCTTCATTGGCATTATTAGCCGTACCCACAACATCAATACCTTCAACCGAACCCAGCAAAGCCTGCATTCCATCGGTAAATATGGAATGATCATCAACAATTAATACGGTTATATTGCTCATAAACTAACAGGAATATCAATGCATATGGTTGTTCCATGACCGGGTGTTGAATCAAGGTTAAAATTTCCATTCAGCCATTGTGTGCGTGCACGCATATTTTTTTGGCCGCGGCCGCCATAGGTCTTACTGGTATCAAAACCTTTCCCATTGTCTTCAATCATAATGGTCAATTGGTTTTGCTGGCCAATAAGCTGTATACCTGCTTCGGTTGCACCCGCATGCTTTAAAATATTGTTGATAGCCTCCTGCACGATGCGGTAAATGTTGAATTGGGTAGGTTTATCAAATTTATTTACCTCAATGTCGTGCGCCCTGAACGAAACCGCCATGTTGGTAGCGCGGTTTGTTTTTTCGGCCAATTCGCTCAAAGCCGGGGTAAGGCCTTCTTCCTCCAACACTTTTGGCATAAGGTTAAATGAAATGTTACGCAGTTCTTCTGAGGCCTGGTTAAGTAATTTAATGGAATTTTCGCATTGTTCCTGTGCAAGTGGGGTTTGCTGAAGGTTCATTTTTGCGGCCGACAGTAAATGTCCCAAACTATCGTGCAAATCTTCAGCAATGCGCTTGCGCTCTTGTTCCTGCGCTTCCATGATGGCTACCGCCTGCTGTTTTTGTTGGCGGTTGAGTTGCTGCTGGTATTCGTTTTTTTGCTTGAGCCGCGTCCTGTTTATAATGAGCAGTATGACCAGTAAAAATAAAACGGAGCCACCACCAACTGACCAACCCATTATTTTTTGCCGCGCCAGTTTTTCCTCGTAAACCGCTGCTTTTTTATCCTGGTCGGCCTTCATCTTAATTTCTTTTTGTTCAAGCTCAAAATCCATTTGCGCCTGCATGGTTTTTTTGGTATTGGACTCGTTTGAAAGCGAATCCCGGTAACGGATAAACAATTTATAATTCGCCAGTGAGCTTTCAAAATCTCCGGCCATACTGTCGGCCACAGCGTAAGCATTGTAACTTGACTTTAAATCGTCCTTGCTTCCGATTTCTTTGGCCAGTAAAAATCCTTTGTCAAGGTACTGGCGCGCCTTCTGCCATTGTTTTTTTTGGAGGTAAAGCAATCCTAAATTATTGTACGTACCTGCAAGGGCCTGCTTGTTTCCTACCTGTTCCAGTGATTCAATGGCCTGTTGATGCATTTTTTCAGAAAGGGCAAACAAACTATCGCGCGTTTGAGGTGATTTGGCATAATACCCCTTGCGAAAATAAATTCCTGCAACATTTAAATACGTTTGCCCCATACTTAGAACATCGCCAATCTCTTCTTTTATTTTAAGGCAGGCGATAAAATTTTCCAACGCAGGTTCATCAATACCCCGTGCCAGGTAAACCGTTCCAATATTATTCAATGAACGCCCCATTCCCAAACGGTCCTTCAATTCCATTTGAATTTTGTACCCCTTGGTAAACGTTTTAAGGGCTTCGTCAAAATTTTGTTGCTGCGTATAAATGCCGCCAATATTGCTGTATGAACGCGCCTCGGCAGTTTTATCACCGGTTGCCCTGGCAAACTTAAGCGAATTGAGGTGCGCTTTCAGCGCTTCGGGTAAATCACCCTGATAGTAATGAATAATACCAATATTATTGTATGTACTGCATAAAACTTTTTTATCGCCCAGTTTTAGTTGAATGGCAAGTGCTTTCGAATGATAATCATAGGCACATGTATAATCAGAATGCAACAGGCAAACATTTCCCAGTATATTGTACGCTGCGGCAATTCCTTTTTTATAATCAATTTTTTCAGACTGCTTTTTTGCCTGTTCGGCAAGTACAAGGGCTGTGTCATGCTTATTGGCCAAAAACAATTCGCGACCCAGGAGGTTAAGGGTGTTGATTTTGTCAACCGGCTTTTTGGCAACTTTTAGCGCCTGCTTAAGCGAATCAATTTTATCAGCTGGTAAAACAGCATGCGAAATCAGCATAAATACACAGGTACACAACAAAATGCGGATCATAATAAAATGATTTTAGTTGAGTACAAGTTACTAAATTTCACCTGCACCAAAACACATCTTGTTAACAGCCTGAACTTACCCGCGTTAATACGAGCAGCAGCTCACAACAATTGTTTACAGCCGTGACTTAAATCGTTAAAGACGCTGAAAACAACATCCGTGCTTATGCTGTTGTCTTCTATGCGTAGTACTTTATCGCAATCCTCAAGGTCAATGCTTATATTTGCTTTAGGCATATGGAACCGCAGGCGCTCCATAACCTCGTTGGCCTGTCCTGTATCTTCAATGGTTGTTTTAAATACTTCTACCATTCAGACTAACGTTTCTTACAATACAGTATCCAATTATTATCAAACTTGTCTGTAAAATTACCCAGCAAAGCGCCAAAAAAAGTTTTTTCAATGGCATACCCCGGTTTTCCCCCTCTGGAAAGTTTACTAAACAGTGTACGCACCTCTTTTTCACTTTTCACATCCAGCATAAGTGAAACCGAATTCCCTTTTATCAATCCTTGTTCGCTCACCATATCAGACCCCATTAGCACCAGGTTTTTATTTCGCAGGGATGCGTGCAGTATGGCTTTTTTCATTTTTGCGGGCAGTTTTTCAGCCATGGGCGATTCGCCAACGGTTTGCAATTCCAGTTTTCCGCCCAGGCATTTATGATAAAATTGCATAGCCTGCCGGCAATTCCCATTAAAAGTCAAATATGAAACAAGTTGCATGCCCAGGTTTTATGCATTTATTAATTTTTCAATATCAAATTTCTTCATTTGCATGAAGGCCGCAACCACGCGTTGACTACGCGAAGGGTCTGACATAAGCTGACCAAGCACTGCCGGTATTACCTGCCACCAAACGCCAAATTTATCTTTGCACCAGCCACACATGCTTTCCTGGCCGCCATCGGTTGTAAACGTGTCCCAGTAATAATCAATTTCAGCCTGGTCTTTGCATTCCAGTACAAATGAAACACCTTCGGTTGGTTTAAACTGCGGTCCACCGTTAAGGCCCATAAACCTGCGGCCATCAATTTCCCAGTTCACTACCATGGGTGATTCATTGATGATTTTTGAATTTTCAAATACGCTGCAGTAAAATTCAGCTGCAGCTTTGGCCTGCCCATCAAACCACAGGCAGGGGTAAATTGGTTGGGTCATAGGGTATTTAGGATTTAAAGATTTTAGATTTAAAGATTAAGCTCGGGGTTTATGATTAATCGTTCTTATCAGCAGAGTGTGCTAATCGTTGTTGATCCTGATGAAGCAAAGTCGTGCTTCTGACATTCATGGCTGTTCACGAAATCGTCACCAAAAAATTGTTGTTCGTTCACTCAAAAACACCCGTTCGCTTCGTCTCTCCTTCTAATTTGCTAATTAAAGTTTCTCCGTATATTGCTTAAAATTATTCAATATAGCCTGCCAGCCATCGCGCTGCATTTCAACCGGGTTCTGGTTTTCGGCATCAAATGAACTGGTGATGTGGGTTTTTCCGTTTTCGCTTTTAAATTCGTTTTTCACCTTGCGCCCGTCACTCATGGTATATTCAATACGCTTGTTGGTTTCCACCACATCGTATACACCACTAAAATCAAAACCAAAACTGCCGTCTTTGGCTTCCATGCGCGAGCTGAACGAACCGCCAACACGCAAATCGTTTTTAGCCCAGGGACAATGCCAGGTGTCAATGGCCGCGTTCCACTTGGTGATGTGATCGGGCTCATTCCATGCTGCCCATACTTTTTCAACCGGTGCATTTACCGTAGCTTGAATTGTTACAACTGTTTTTTCCATAGTTTGCATAGTTATATATTTAAAGTTAGTTCCTTTTTTGTAACCACAATTGACCCATAGGCTATATAGTTGCGTATTAATTATATATTAATTCTTTACGTCTGGTCTACACTTTTAAAGATGATGCGGTCACCGCATTTTTCTATGATTCTCTTAGGCGGCAACATTGTCTGTCTTCCCGTGTTTCTATTGTGTCTATGTGGTTAAATCTCGCACATCGACAATACAAAGGTGCGCGGTTTTAACCAAACCATAGCGTGGTAAAAACGACATCCCGGGGGGTTGATTATGACAAACCCTTTTTATACCTTTACGGTCCCTGATTTGATTACCTATAACCCATAATTAAGATTATTATTATTTATATACGCGTTGCTGATCATGCTCACTCCCCTGATAACTACAAATAACCATTAACTAACCATGAAAACAATATCCATACTTGTACCCGAAACCGCTGTTATGGAAGCCATAGCCGATCCGCGCTACATGTTTACAGCCGCCAACCAGTTCCTTGTTTCAGCGGGTAAAAAACCCATGTTCAGGGTTGAACTGGTGGGCCACAAAAAACAAATTAAATTGATGAATGATTTGGTAACAGTGCACCCCGACAAAACGCTTGAAGAAGTCAAAAAAACCGACCTGATTTTTGTGCCTGCCATCAGCGGTAATTTACACGAGGCCCTTGAAAAAAACAAAAAGTATGTTCCGTGGATCATTGAACAGCATAAAAAAGGGGCTGAGGTCGCTTCCTTGTGTATAGGCGCTTTTTTACTGGCATCAACCGGCTTGCTAAATGGCAAAAAATGTTCAACGCACTGGTTGTCGGCAAACGATTTCAGGCAAATGTTCCCTGAAGTGGAATTGGTTGACGGCAGCATCATAAGCGAGGAAAACGGTATTTATTCAAGCGGTGGGGCCAATTCATACTGGAGCCTTCTATTATATATTTTGGAGAAATACACTTCGCGTGAAACGGCCATCCTTGCTTCAAAATTTTTCCAGGTTGACATTGACCGCGATAGTCAAAATAAGTTCATGATGTTCCAGGGCCAACGCAACCATAACGATATTGAAATTAAAAAGGCCCAGGACTATATTGAAAAGAACATTGAAGAAAAAATTACCATTGACCAACTGGCCGACATGGTGGCCGTTGGCCGCAGAAGTTTTGAACGCAGGTTCAAGGCGGCAACAAACAATTCGGTGCTTGAATACATTCAACGCGTAAAAATTGAGGCAGCCAAACGTTCGTTGGAAACAAGCCGGAAAAACATAAATGAAGTGATGTTTGATGTAGGTTATACCGATACCAAGGCCTTCCGTGATCTATTTAAAAAAATTACCGGGCTAACGCCAATCGAGTACAGAAACAAGTACAATAAAATTGAGCTGGAACCAAACGAAGAGTTGGTTTAACCGAAATTACTACCGGCCGTAGTTTTCCTGACAAATGCGATAATCCTGAAATATGAATATGGTTTTTTTTGACGATATACTGGGACTCCATGCTGAAAAATTAAACAGTTTGCAAATGGGTGCGCGGTCTTTCTGTATTTTTTCATTGCTCTTTTTTTATGCGTATTGCCGACATACACCTATCGGGAAAACAATCGGCTTTGATACCCTTACAGCGCTTATGTTGGGCGCTGTTATGGGGCGGGCAATTGTTGCCAAACAGTCGTTTTTCGGGCCTGGTTTTGCTTCACCGGTTTGTTGCGTGGATAACATACAAAAGCAAAAAAACCAGAAAGATCCTGAAAGGCCAGCCAGCTTTTCTGATAAAAAACGAAAAACAGGTTGAGGCAAAGTTGAACAGGCCTGTCTTGAGCGATCGGGGGAGATAGTATTATAAAAAAATAACATCACTGGGTAACTTCGCTGACCTGGATGCGTAGGAATTCAATCATATAGACCTGTTTAATTTGAATCATAAATAAACACAATATAATTGCAATGCATGCGTTTTATTTCGTATATTTGCATTGCATTTTTAACGCATTTTAATAGTAAACTTCCCGGTTTGTTCTCAAGAATTCTAAGCTGACCCTTATACTTTCTTTTGACCTGCAATTTTTTCCGGCACAACAAAGCCTTGTATTTATTACAAGCGAAAACACATGAAAACACTAAAGTTTGTCAATAAAGACAAGGCCCGGTTCACAGCAACCCTAAAAAAAAATGTGAACGATTATTTCAAGGAAAGAAACCTCTCAACAAAAGGGAATTTTAAAATGGTGATTAAATCAATCGTCATGCTTACCGTATATTTTGCTCCTTTTATTTTACTATTAACCCTGCCTTTGAGCGGTTGGGTATTTTTTCTGTTATCCATTGCCATGGGAATAGGCATGGCCGGTATTGGAATGGGCGTTATGCACGATGCTGTTCACGGTTCATTTTCCAAAAAAGAATGGATGAATAAATTGTTTGGCAACACAATTTATTTTATTGGAGGCAACAAGTTCAACTGGCGCATTCAACACAATATTTTACACCATACATTTACCAATATTGACGGATATGATGAGGACATTGAACCGAAGGGTTCAATGCGTATGTCAAAACAAACTCCATTGAAAAGGATACACCGGTACCAGCATATTTACGCTTTCTTTTTGTATTGCCTTATGTCAATCTCCAGGTTTTTCAAAGAAATAAGCCAGCTTGCGCGTTACAATAAAACAGGTGTTACCAGGCAGCATGGA
>DASPJQ010000264.1:0-1389 GCA_035628535.1 Flavobacteriales bacterium
CAGGCGATATTGAAATTGAGGTAAGCGAACTGGAAGTACTCAACGCATCACTCACTCCGCCATTTACCATTGAAGACAATACCGATGGTGGCGATGATTTGCGCATGAAATACCGTTACCTTGACCTGCGCAGGACACCTGTACGCAAGAGTCTTGAACTGCGCAACCAACTCTCACTGGCCACACGCAATTATTTAAGCCAGCAGCAATTTATAGAGGTTGAGACGCCATACCTGATTAAATCAACACCCGAAGGTGCGCGTGATTTTGTGGTTCCCTCACGCATGAACCCGGGCCAGTTTTATGCCTTGCCGCAGTCGCCACAAACATTTAAACAATTGCTTATGGTAAGCGGTTACGACCGGTATTACCAGCTTGTGAAATGTTTCAGAGACGAAGATTTGCGTGCCGACCGCCAGCCGGAATTTACCCAGATAGATTGTGAAATGGCTTTTGTTGAACAGGAAGATATTTTGCAAACATTTGAGGGACTGGTACGCCACCTGTTCAGGGAAATTAAAGGGTTTGATCCTGGTGCCATGCCGCG
Source organism: Flavobacteriales bacterium (assembly GCA_035628535.1). Classification (GTDB taxonomy): domain Bacteria; phylum Bacteroidota; class Bacteroidia; order Flavobacteriales_D; family UBA2798; genus DASPJQ01. Next base: position 548 of record DASPJQ010000264.1, read on the forward strand.
CATGACCTATGCCGATGCCATGAAGTTTTATGGAAGCGATAAACCCGATACACGATTCGATATGAAATTTGTTGAGTTGAATGATATTGTAAAGAATAAAGGGTTTAAGGTTTTTGACGATGCGGAATTGGTGGTGGGAATTTGTGCAAAAGGAGCGGCTTCGTATACGCGCAAGCAGTTAGATGAGTTGACCGATTTTGTAAAACGTCCGCAAATAGGGGCCACCGGCATGGTGTACGCCCGTTTTAGCGATGACGGAACGGTAAAATCATCGGTAGATAAATTTTACAATGAAGATGAATTGAAGAAATGGGTAGTTGCATTTAATGCACATGAAGGCGACTTAATGCTGGTGCTGGCCGGCCCTGCTGCCAAAACACGCAAGGCATTGAACGAATTACGCCTTGAAATGGGAACGCGCCTGGGATTGCGTGATAAGGATACGTATTCCTGCCTGTGGGTGATTGATTTTCCTTTGCTGGAAAAAGGTGAAGAGAGTGGCCTACCCGGTATGGAGGGCAGGTGGCATGCAAAACACCACCCGTTTACCTCGCCTAAGCTTGAGGACGTTGATGTAATCATGAACTATGGTACGTCACAACCCGATTTGTCACATGTGCGTGCCAATGCATATGACATGGTGATTAATGGTGTTGAAGTTGGCGGGGGTTCCATTCGCATTCACAACAAGGATTTGCAGGCAGCCATGTTTCGTGTTCTGGGTTTTACCAATGAACAGGCACAGGCGCAATTCGGGTTTTTAATGAATGCGTTTGAATACGGTGCACCTCCACATGGCGGTATTGCATTTGGTTTTGACAGGCTATGCTCTTTGTTTGGCG
>DASPJQ010000265.1:0-1884 GCA_035628535.1 Flavobacteriales bacterium
CACGGGAAAAAAGATAATCACTTAGGCCGCACCAAAGAACACCGCGCTGCCATGCTGTCAAACATGGCGGGGTCGTTGTTATTGCACAAGCGCATATTCACAACGGTTGCCAAGGCAAAAGCGTTGCGCATGTATGTTGAGCCGTTGATTACAAAATCAAAAAACGACACTACGCACAACCGCAGGATCGTGTTCGGTTACCTGGGCAATAAAGTTGCCGTAAGTGAGCTGTTCAGGGTTATTTCACCCAAAATAAGCGAACGTAACGGGGGTTATACACGCATTATTAAAACCGGCAACCGCCTGGGCGATAATGCCGAAATGTGTATGATTGAGCTGGTTGATTTCAATGAAATTTACTCCAACGCCAAAGGCGAGAAGAAAGCCAAAACCACGCGCAGGAGCCGTAGTAAAAAAACCAGTGCCAAAAAAGGCGCTGAAAATGCTGCTGCCGAGGGAACAGGCGAATAAGATCAGGACATTTTTATTAATAAAGGACGGTTTTCGAAAGGCCGTCCTTTTTGTTTGCATTTATTGGGTATTTATAGCAACCCTGGCGTTTTTTTTGCGTTATGCTGTTAACTAAAGCAACAACATGAATTTATTTGAAGGCACGGTGGGTAGGGTAAAACAATTTTTTATTCGCTTATTCGGCTCCAAAAACGACACGGAGCTAAAAATGATACGTTCAAACGGGGAAACCAAAAGCATACGCACAAGCAAGCTTAAGTCGAAGCTGAAATAGAGTATTACTGCAGGCATTTTTGAATTTTATTTGATTGAAAACAAGCGCATTGCAATTGTGCAGCATCAAAAACGAATGGGCTGGGCTGAAAATGGCCGGACTTTCGTAATTTTGCCTTGAAAATGGAAGAACACAAAAGTAAACCCGGTAATTTAAGCATGCCTACTGAAAAGGGGTTAATACGCATGCTTTCCTGTTTGGCTGAAAAGGCAATTAAGGAGGACGGGGAGTTGGTTGTTACCGATGACCAAGGAAACACCATTTGTGTAAAGACAACCCAATTCAAACACTTTATACAGTAATTGAAAAATATATTGAAATATAAAAAGGATGGTCCCGGTGGCTGTCCTTTTTTTTTGGCATATCGGTATGCCAGCCTGATAACTGATATACCAATACACGATAACTACCATTGTTGACAAGCATTAATAACTTAAACCATATAAAAAAAGGCCGTTGGTTATTTTTAAGCCTGGCCAAATCATTTTTAGAATGAAATACACGATTCCAAAACCAGCCGTTTTGGTGCTGCAGGATGGCACCGTTTTTCAGGGGCACGCCTGCGGAGCCATTGGTACTGCCACAGGTGAAATTGCCTTTAACACAGGCATGACCGGGTACCAGGAAATTTTTACCGACCCTTCTTATTACGGGCAGGTTGCCATTATGACCACCGCTCATATAGGCAATTACGGGACGCACCCTGAAGAAATTGAGTCGGAAACCATTAAAATAGCCGGCCTTATTTGCAAAAAATTCTCATCGTTTGCCTCGCGTTACGGAAAGGAAATTATATCGCTGCAAAAATATTTTGAACGCGATAACAAAGTTGGGATTTGCAATGTGGATACCCGTGCATTGGTGCGCACGGTGCGCCAGAAAGGGGCCATGAACTGCATTGTATCATCAGACAACCTGAACGTTGAAGACCTGAAGAAACAATTGGAGAAAGTACCTTCAATGGACGGGCTCGAACTTTCATCAAAAGTAACCACACCCAATGCCTATTTTGCCGGTAATGAAACCAGCGATTACAAAGTGGCCCTGGTTGATTTTGGTGTTAAAAGAAACATTATACGCTGTTTGGTTGAACGAGGCGCCTATGTAAAGGTTTTTCCGATGGACGCTACACTTGATGA
>DASPJQ010000266.1:0-3954 GCA_035628535.1 Flavobacteriales bacterium
ATGACAAGTTTGCCAAAAAAGCCAAACTCGAACAAATTGAACCCATGGAAGTGGTGCAAAAATATACGGTAGGCTTTCATGATGTTATGCGCCAGTTCAACAACCTCCCGCCAAGCATTGAACCAACCGCAACCGGCCACATTCTTGAACAGCAGGAAATGATCAAACAGATTTTGAAGAACGGGTATGCGTATGAAATCAACGGCACCGTTTATTTTGACGTTGAAAAATACAACAGGGAATTTCCGTACGGGCAATTAACCAACCGCAAGCTGGAAGAATTGCTGGAAGGTACGCGCGAGTTAAGCGGGCAGGATGAAAAAAAAGGAAGATTGGATTTTGCTTTATGGATTGCCGCTAAACCTGAAACACTCATGAAATGGCCTTCTCCCTGGGGTTGGGGTTTTCCCGGCTGGCATATTGAATGCTCGGCCATGAGCAGCAAATATTTGGGAGACACGTTTGATATACACGGTGGCGGTATGGATTTGCAGGCAACCCATCATACCAATGAAATTGCCCAGTCACAGGCGTGCAACCACAAAGCACCGGTAAATTACTGGATGCATACCAATATGTTAACGGTAAACAGCGTACGCATGTCAAAAAGCGCAGGCAACGGATTTTTACCGGGTGAGTTGTTTACAGGCAATCATCCGTTGCTGGAAAAAGGTTACAGCCCAATGGCTGTTCGTTTTTTTATGATGCAAACGCATTACCGCAGTACGCTTGATTTTTCAAACGAGGCGTTGCAGGCATCTGAAAAAGGATACGCGCGTTTGATGAACGCCATTAAACTGTTGGACAAACTACGTGCCGGAACAACGTCAACTTCCAATATTGAAGAGCTAAAACAGAAATGCTATGAGGCCATGAACGATGATTTTAATGCGCCTGTATTGGTGGCCAGTTTATTTGAAGGGGCGCGCATCATTAATTCGGTGAATGATGGAAAGGAAAGCATAACCCGCGAGGACCTTTCATTGTTGAACAAGCTCATGCATGATTTTACGTTTGATGTATTGGGCCTAAAAGATGAAAAACACGGTGGGGCCGATGACGGAGTTGTGAACGGTTTGATGCAAACCATATTGGACATACGCCAGGAAGCCAAGGCCAAAAAAGATTTTGCGACATCAGACCAGATACGACAGAAATTAGGCGACCTCAACATTGTGATCAAGGATGGAAAAGAAGGTGTGACGTGGGAGTTGAATTAAACACCATCCCGACAGCTATCGGGAATCAGATACAAGACACAAAATGTTAGACAAAGAGGCCGTACGGCAACAGGAGGCAGGGTTTGAACCTGCAGGCAAATCGTATGTAAAGCGCTTTTTAATTGTGCTTTTTTCTATTTCTTTTTTGCAAACGTTTTCACAACAATTCATCAACTTAAAAGATGCCGGCACAGTTACCTGCATTGCCTATTGGGTTAAAAAAGATGCCGTAGTATATCACGTAGCTGAAACCAGGGACATGTTTAAAGGAGGAAAGGATAGTCCTTACAAAAGCACCAAAATGCAGTATGACATTAACCTGAAGGTTATTGACAGTACTGAAAAAACGTATACGGTTGACCTTACCTATTCCAATTTTTACTGCGATGCAACCGAAAGCGATCGCGATTTTGAATTGCTCAAGCTTTTTGGCAAGCTTCACGTCAAATACAGCACAACCGAGCTGGGCGAATACATACGCATTATCAATAAACAGGAACTTGCCGGCACCCTTGGGCCTCTTATTGATAAACTGCGCGGTGAACTAGCCCCAAAAATTAAAAAAGAAGATGAAAAAGAAAATTTCAACCAGGCGTTTGACAACATGAAGTTATTTTTCACCGATACCAGTAACGTGGAAGGTTTGTTTGCCGAAGATATTTTTGCCATCCACGCATTTTACGGTTGGGAGCTTAAACTAAACAAAGAAGAGAAAGTAGCGGTAGAATATGCAGCGCTGGCCAATTTAAAACTGAGCGGGAACGGCAAACTTATACTCACCGAAATCAATAAAAACAAAGGTGAATGCAAAATTCAATTGGCCCAGCAACCCGAAAAGGATGCATTGACCGAATATGCCCGCAAAGTGCTGGTGACCATGCTGGGCGATTTCTCCAAAAAAGCTAAAAAAGATTTTGCATCGCTAAAGCTAGGCGCAAATACCAAACTCAAATACGTCATGGACCTTTCAACCGGCTGGTTTTCTAAAATTGCCGTAACGTCCAATTCAACCGTAAGCGTGGGCGATGAGTCAGTGCGCAGTGTAAGCAAACTTACAATGACCATGCTATAGGAATGTTGGATAATGAGATTTTGGATAATGAAATAGTTAGAAGTTAAGTGATTTAATATATGTCACTATTCAAAATTTCACTATTTGAAATAAATCAGGATATTCATTTTCAAAAAAATCCATTACCCGCAAGCATCCAAGGCCGCTTTTATATTTTGCAACCCGGCTTTTAAATCACTGGTGGCAGGCCAACCATAGCCAATCCTGAAAAATTCCTTATTTACATCAAACCAATGACCCGGCCCTACATATGTATAATACATGTGATTTAGTGTATTGTAAAAAAGCTCAAGGCTAATCATGGGTTCAATGCGCGGAAAACAAACTACGCCACCTTGCGGCTCCACCCAATTCAGTCTCTTTTCTTTGGCAATAAAGGCCTTTACCAGTTCAAAATGTTTTATGTTTCGCTGGCGCGATTCCTTTAACCAGACCTCACCGTTTTCCAGGAATTTCAGGGCAACGGTTTCATCCAGCACCGAATTGGTGACAAAAATCTGCTCTTTTGCCGCCAAAAACAATTCCTGCAGTTGTTTGTTTATGGTAATGATCCATCCGGTTCTGATTCCGGGTAAACCGTACGCTTTTGACAACGAAGAAACAGAAATTACCTTAGGCGATAAACAGGCCGCAAGGGTTGTTGGTTTTTGAAAAGCCAGTTCGCGGTACGTTTCATCAACCAACAGGTAGCAATTGTTGGTTTCGGCCAGTTCAATAAAAAACAACAATTCTTCTTCGGTCAGGGTCATCCCGGTGGGGTTGTGCGGTGTTGTTATGCTTATGAGTTTGGTGTGTGGCTTAATTTGTTTTTTTATGGCTTCCAGGTCGGGACGAAAATTAAGAGCGAATTTCAATTCAATTTTTTCAACTTCACAACCAATTGCTTTAGGTGTTTCAATGTTGGTGGCATAATTCGGATGCATAACCAGCATATGGTCGCCTTTTGAAAGCAGGCCTGTTGCAACAATAAACAAGGCCGAAGCGGCACCCTGCGTGACCAGGATTTCTTTTATGCCAAGGTTATAGGGCTTTGCAAGTACTTCGCGCAAGGCGGGCATGCCGGCATGATCACCGTAACACAGCAACGTTTTTGAAAGGTCAAGGTTTAAATTTCCCAGTAATTGATCGCTTACCGAACTTTCGGTAAGGTTGTAACGCACGTTTTCATAACCCATTTGCTCAGGCGACTCGATCTCAATGGGCATTCGTACGTATTTCATGGTAATAAATGTAAAAAGAAAAAAGATACAATTCCGGTAGTTATCGGGAGCAAGACACAAGATTGGGGGCGAAACGGCTGTTAAACAGGCGTTTTTGAATGAGTTTTTCGGGGGCTATTCCATGGGAATGGTATACACCTCCAAATCGCCATCTATATCCGAAACAAACGAAATGGTTTTCCCATTGGGAGACCACGATAAAAACGTTTCCCTTGAATGGTTATCAGTAATACGTTTAATACCGGTTCCATCGGTTTTCATAATGTAAATATCTGCAGCGCTCATGTCGCCACTGGTGTAAAGTACATGCGTTCCATCAGGTGAAAGCGAAAATTCCATTTCAGAAGCCGGGGAATCCGTAATGCGTTTTAATCCGGTACCGTCAATGTTCTTTTGGTAAAAGTCATAATTTCCGTTTCGGTCAGAAATAAAATAAACGCTT
>DASPJQ010000267.1:0-3191 GCA_035628535.1 Flavobacteriales bacterium
GTATTTTTTTGACGATACGTTGGGATATGGTGTTGCAAACAACCAGATAAAAATGCTTAAGGGCGAGTTTTTGCACGGCCTCGGTTACAAAGGCGAAGGTATTTATATTGCAGTTATGGACCTTGGATTCCGTGAGATTGATGTGCTGCCGCAATATGAACATTTGCGTTCAACTGGCCGTATTGTTCAGGGGCCTGATTTTGTACACCGCGATGGCAGTGTTTATAACGGTGGAGGAAATCATGGAACGTTGGTTATGTCATGCATGGCGCCTTACGCAAACGGTGAGTTTATAGGCACCGCACCCGAAGCAACCTATTTTTTATTTGTGACTGAAAACGATACTTCAGAATACGTGGTGGAAGAAGATTACTGGATTGCCGCTGCCGAGTGGGCCGATAGTGCCGGTGTGGATGTATTTAATACCTCGTTGGGATATACGGTGTTTAATGATTCATTGCAAAATCATACCTATGCCGATATGGATGGAAATACCACGCGCATTACAAAAGGTGTTGACATGGCTGCCAAAAAAGGCATTTTGAGTGTAAACAGTGCCGGTAATTCAGGAACCGGTGCATGGTATTATATAGGGGCCCCTGCTGACTGCGATAGTTGTTTGAGTGTTGGGGCGGTCAGGTATAATGGTTCATATGCACCGTTTAGTTCAAAGGGGCCCTCGTTTGACGGCCGTGTTAAACCGAATGTAGTTGCACAAGGTGATTCAACCTGGTTAGTCTGGCCCGGAAATGTTATTGCCGATGGAAACGGGACGTCTTTTTCAGGGCCAGTTATGGCCGGCATGGTTGCATGTTTATGGCAGGCCTTTCCTCAAAAAAGCAACATGGAAATTATTAAGGCAATTGAGAGTACGGCATCGCAGCATGATTCACCTGATAATTTTATTGGATACGGTATTCCAAACATGGTACGGGCTTATGAATACCTTGCCGCAAAAAACATGATCATTGACAACATTCACGTAATGTTGCTCAATAATCCGTTTTTCAACAGTTTCGGTATCATGTTTTATCCTGAAGAGAATGCCGATGTGACCATACGGCTTTTTGATGTACAAGGGAAACTTGTCGCGCAAAAAATGGTATCACTGATGGCGCAGGTGCCCACCGAGCAAACGCTTGATTTGCATGATAACCTGTTAAAACCAGGTGTATACTTCGTAAAAATATCAATGCCTTCGGGGTTTGCAAGTTTTAAGGTTGTAAAGCTATGAACCGTTTTACCTACCACTAGCGGTAGTAGTGAGGTTTATCCAAATCTATTTTCAAGCCATCACCGTATATAAGTCAAATTCACAAACGGTTCAGCTTGGTCGTTAATTCCGTTTGTTTTATAAAATGGGTGGAGCCCGGTGTTCAATACCGGGCTTCTTTTTTGACCAAGTTCAAATTAGAAGAAAATACTGAGACTTCCCTTTACAAAAAACGGTGTGCCCGGGGTATAGTGAATTTCGGTAACGCTTGATGGTTCGTATTGTAAACGGCTTTCGGTAGCAAATTGGGCTTCGTTCCAGGTTGAGTTCACCAGGTTTTCAACCGCAACGCCAACCTGGTATTTTTTTTGGGTGTAGTTCAAAACAACATCTACTAAAAAGTAACCTTTGGCAATAATTGAATTGTCTTCAATGGCTGCGCGGTCGCCCATATAGCGGTAACGCAAGCTTCCATTAAGGCCTGTTGGTTTTTTCCAGGAAATACCACCTATACTCGTAAAAGTTGGGGCAAGCGGAATACGGTTTGCATCTGCAGGTTCATCAACCAGCTTGCCGCGGTTTAAATTAATGTCACCGTCAAGAAATAAATATGTTCCCAATTGATACCGCAAGCCAAAATCAACCCCGTACCGTTGCGTGCGTCCTGAAGCTTCAACAATGCCTTCATCGCCTACGTAAATCAATTCACTTTCCAGGGCCAATGACCATACGGCAACGTTTACCAATAATTTTTTAAAAGGCTTAAACGTAGATCCGCCTTCATAACCAAATGCGCGGGCCAGTGTATTCTGTAAACTTCCCACCACAACAGCCCGGGCATCGTTGGAGTGAAACCCAAAACCTGATTTGACGTAAAGTTCAACCCTTGGGTACATGGTGTAAATCAGGTTGAGCTTTGGACTTACAAGTGCTTTGGTAACATTGCCTGAAGCAGTGTCATATGTGTAATTATTAAAATCAAAATTATATACATCAATTCGCGCTCCGCCATTTAATTTTAAGTTTTCGGTTAAATAAATATCTTCGTTTAAATAACTCCATGCATTCAACTGGTTCAATTTGCCTTTAACAATATCATTCAGGAATTCACGTTTTTTTGTATGCGAAAGATTAATGGCCGAATTATCGTAACGGGCGCCTGTTCCAACCGTAGTTGCCAGTTTTTTATTTCCAAGTTTCCCGTTGAATTTTAGTGTATTGGTAAAACCAATAATGTTGCGGTGGTCACCTTGCTGGATTTGGTCCCCGTTAACGCTGTCATTCAGGAAAAATGTAAAGTTTGAATACAAATTAAAATCGTACCGGTTGTAGTAAACCTGGTTTTTCATTTCACCGTTTTTGAAAGGCTGAACATGAACAACCGAAAAGTTCGTACGCGAGGTTGCACCTCCTTCGGTATCATCAATGCTGCCATAGCGGGAGATAGTACCATCGTTTACTTTTCGGTCAGGAATTTGTCCTGAGGCATCCCAATTGCTGTGAAAGGTTGATGCATTAACAGTGAGTTGCGAGCCGTTGCTTAAAATACCGTTGTATTTTCCAAAAAAATTCAGGCGTTGAAAATGTTGTTTGCTCAAAAAATAGGAATCGGTATACCGGTATTCGGCAGCTATGAATAAATTTTCTTTATTTTTTGAAAAAACGTGTTTATGGCCCAACAAATCAACCATCATTAATGCCCGCTGCGTATTAAAAGCACCGTATTCAGCTTTCACCACGTTTTTTTCAAGGTAATTCAGCGTTTTGAATTCTCCCGATCCGGAAGTGGCGAGATCACCGTACCGGGCATTGTATGGCCCCTTGTTTACTTCCAATTCTTGTACAGTTTCCGGAATTAAAAAATGAAGGTCGGCATAACCCTGCCCATGTGCATGGGAGGTCATGTTTACCGGCATGCCATCAACATAAATGGCAAAATCGGTGCCGTGGTCCACGTCAAATCCACGAAAGAATATTT
>DASPJQ010000268.1:0-1463 GCA_035628535.1 Flavobacteriales bacterium
GTTGGGCGCTGCAACGGGTTATTGGGCCATATTTGTGACCATAGCGGCCGAACAGTTCGGCACCAATATACGCTCAACGGTTACCAATACGGTTCCCAATTTCGTACGCGGTTCGGTATGGCCTGTGACAACGCTTTTCACCTCGTTGATCAAAGGTGGAAATTCACCTATAACCAGTGCCCTTATAATTGGAATTGTTTGCCTGGGTATTGGCCTTTGGGCAATAATGAGCCTGAAAGAAACGTTCTCCAAAGACCTGGATTACCTTGAAGGTCATGAGTAGTTTATAGTTTTACAGTTCCTAGTTAGCATCAGAATTGAAAAATAAACCTAACGATAGCGGTTTACAGTTTATTATCCCAAATGAAAAACAACGCAACCAATGGGATGCGCTGGTACAACATTCGGCAAATGGCAATATTTATTCATTGAGCTGGTACCTGGATGCGGTTGCAAACGGCAATTGGGGACTTGTGACCGATGAATCCATTTCATGCGGCTTACCCGTTGCTTTTAAAAGGCGTACCGGGTATAAAAACATATATCAGCCGTTTTACACCATGTTTTTTGATGTGGTTGGTGATGCAAAAAACATTCAACCGTTTATTGATAAAATTGCCAATGACTATCACCATATACACATAACTACACAAAACAAAACAGGCTATTTACGGCATAAAGACCGTTTGCGGCAGGAAATGGTATTGGAAAAAGAGTTTGAAAAAGGCTATTCGGAAAATACACGCAGGCAAATCAAAAAAGCTGAAAAAAGCGAATTGAAATTTGACCTGCATACAAGCGCAGCAGAAGTCGTGCGGTTGTTCAGGGAAAACAAAGGAAAAGAATTGCGTGAATACAAACCGGCTGATTTCACCCGCCTGAAAAATTTAATTGAAGCCGCCCTTGTACATAAAAATGCTTTTTGTGCCCACGTTACTTCCGAAAAATCTGTTTTGGCCTCGGCCGTGTTTTTAACCTTCCAAAACCGCATTGTTTTCCTGAAAGGTGGAGTAAATGCAGAGGGAAAAGAAAAAGGAGCAATGTACTTTCTTATGCACAAGGCGATAGAACACGCTTTAATCACAGCGATTCATGATCATCAGCGTTACAAAAAAAATCTTATATTCGACTTCGGGGGTTCCAATAATAAAAACGTAGCGAAGTTTTACAGGAAGTTTGGCGGGAGAGATATTGGATATTACGAAATTGAACTGGACAAGAGGAACATCATTCAGAAGGCCTTGAGTAAATTCAGGAGGTAAGCAGCAGCAGTTCAGAAACTTTAAAGGATACAGATTTGACCAGGCACGGAACGCATTACAAAAGAAAATTTAGCGCAGAAGGTGATTAGCAAATTACTAAAGGAAAAGACTTTAAGCCACACTGCTTGTCATTGAGTTTGTTCCGGTAAAAAACCTATCCACCGGTTAAAAACACTCAAACCATTCGTTACCTTTCCTGTA
>DASPJQ010000269.1:0-13838 GCA_035628535.1 Flavobacteriales bacterium
TTTCAGTTCTGCAAACTTTCCAGCGTCAACAGTAACGCCGCGAGTTGGAAGAGTTGAAACAACTGAAAATTGTTCTTGTGGATTTACTTTGTCTTCAGACTTCAATGATTCAAAAGGATTTTTATTCATAAGCTTTGAAAAAATTTAAGGATTAAAAACAAGGCGCTATGACACGCCTTGTTTTATTTTAACCAAACTTTACACTATGAGAAATTAAAACGGTAACTTCTTTGCGCCTTGAACTGTCGGTTGAACCGGGTTCGCTGCGGGTGTGGTCGTGGTGGTTGCGCCAACTGCGCCGCCTGTCAACGCCTTGTATTCGTCTGAAGTCTGGATAATCTTCTGAATCCATTCAGGAAGAGAATTGAAGATTTCAGTTTTGAACGGCGGGTTGAAGTTGAACAAGAACGGCTTAGTCTTCATTGCAGGGACAACGGTTCCTTCAGCAATTTGCGAAATGCTTGAAATGTCGTTGTACTTGTTTTGCTTTGCTGACGTCTTCACAAGAACGTTCACCATGCAAGGCGCTTCAAGAATTTTTGCAATATTGAATTTAGCGGCCTCTTCTTTTGTCAGCGCTTCGCCTCTCCAACCGTCCAACATTTTTTTCAAGTTTGCCTTTGGTCCAAGCGAATACAAGTATTCCTTGCTAACAATAAACGGCGCGCCTTCAGTGTCCGGGTTGCTTGTGTTTGTTAGTTCAAAAAACAATCTTAGTTTTTTCTTTCTTGATTTGTGGCCTTGGTATTCATGGTCCACAGTACCAAGTAAGACAACGCCGCAGCAAAAGCCGATGTGATTTCCTGCGGGTGCGGGGGTGTACGAACTCCCAACGTCGGCGTACATTTCTTCATTTTCAAACATGTTTTTGGTGTTGCATTTTATTTACCTACCTGCAACGGGGTTTGTTAAGTGGAAAATTAATTTAATATATTCTTTGCTTTATAAAGAATCGAACGAAGGTCTTCAAGCACCGTTTCGCGGTCAAAATCCTGAAGATAGAACACAACACAATTTTTATATTCAGCGTTGCCGTTTTGAAGACTGCAATCAATAGTATAATAATCTTTGTGCGCGTGGTGACTTATTTTAATGTCAACGTAATTACTGCCGAACGCTTTTTTCGCTTCTGAAATAATTTCCATAAACTGAAGGAAAAATTCAATTGCGTCTTCAGTCATTTGCGGTTTGTCTGCCATAAGTTTATATTTAATTACACAGGCAAATATATATCAACAAAAAGTGATATCAAAATTATTTGACAATTATTTTCCGTGGTCGTTCAAAAAAACAGTTAACCGGCTAATCATTGAATTAGTAACGTAACCGTCTTTTTTGTTCATAAACCGGGAAAGCGTCGCCGAACTTAAATTTGTATTTTCAGCAATGAAGTCTTGCTTTAAGCCGCTTTTTTGTAAACGCTCAATAACTTTGTCAGCGTCTTTTAAAAGTTTCTCTTTAGCTTTTACAGCTTTGTCGATCGTGGGTTTTAGTACTTTAGTTTTCATAGAAAGAAATTAAAATTTTAATCTGTGTGATAATGGATTGAACGAAGTTCCCACGGTTCCAAGTCTTTCACTTTTTCCGTGTTGATTGCTGAAACTAAAAACGTCCTTACTTTGTTTGCTGTGTCAGTAACAAGGAAATTATTCGCGTCGATTTCATTACACAAATATTTCAATCCTTGCTGTTTTACAACATAACCAAGTTTTCCGGTTTTCGTTTTTATTACCATTCCCATAACACAAACTTATAACAAAAATTTTTGATATCAAAATTTATTTGTATATTTATTTTAGATGGAAAATTTAGATAGTCCGGGCGAAAGACTTGCAAAGGAAATGCGGGACCGGTTCAACCTCACCAATCAAGCAACGGAACAAATGGCAAGGGATATTGACAGCGCAATTGCGTCTGGTCTTCGCCTTGACGCATGGTTAAGACTGCCACCGGGCGCGCGTAAGACGCCAGACAAGCCGACAAAATACACAAAGCCGGTTCGGTCTGAAGTGGTCAAGGTTGTTAAAACAATTGAATACAAGGCGCCCAAAGCGAAACCAGCGGCAACACAAACCACGGAACAAAGCGAACGGAACGAAGCGCTGAAGCTGCGCAAGGAATTAGCCGGGATTTTAAAAGACGACTTTCCAGGCCGAACGTATTCGCAGGACACACAAATTAAAATCAATAGGTTGAAATTATTAGAAAAGAAATACGATAATTTGTAAATTTATGAATGCAGCCGCATTTAAAATACACGCCAACAATGTGCAAAGAAATATTGCGGTTATATGCGCGTTTCCACAACTGGAACGAAATTGAAAGCGATCAAAAAACGATAACCTTCAAGCGCGGAAATTGTATTTTAAATATCATAGTTCCAGAACTCACAGCCTTGACCACGTTGGACCATAAAAAAAGAGGCCGTAAAACTTTAGAGCGTCACGGCCTCGATTATGATATTATCAAAGAGATTTTTAAGAATCCACGGGTTCACACCGGCAAAGGGGTGTATTAGTCGAAGAACTGCTTTTTTATAATCCTATAAACAAAATACAGCAACAACAACCCTAAAAACGCAATGCCGGTTTCTGTTACCTTTTTCCCAATTTTCATTAACTGGCGTTCGTACCATGTCAACGCGGCCGGCGGTTTGATTGTGTTAACCTTGGTTGGATATTTAAACGGCACAGGGTCCGGCTTGACTTCAACGTTGATTGTGGTCTTTCCTTTTTTCTTCTTATAGTGGATTTTTGTCTTGCCGGTTGTTATGGTCGTGTCAATGTCGCCGGCTTTGTCCAATATAGCCTTAAAGCCTTCGTTTAATGAGTCCAAAATTTCCGGTTGAACTTTGCCTTCAAACTTCTTTGTTAGTGAATCCACGGCCGCCGTATCGCTTCCAGTGCTGAAGGTTGTCGAGTCCTTTATAACAGGAACCGCAACGGTCGTGTCAGTCCAAGTTGTGTCGCTTTTAACAACGCCGGGGTGTTTCTTTGCAATGCGCGCAATTCTTTGTTCTGCGCGCCTTTGTCTTCCTTCGGGAGTACATGCGGAAAACAATAACAATACGATTAAAAAATTAAATATTATTTTCATCTTTCTTTGGTTTTTGTTCTGGCGTAACGCCGTTTTTTATTGCTGCAATATCCGCAACATTTACAATGCCGTAAAGGACCAGAATAAAAGTTGCATCCAAGACACAGCCGTATAACTGATAAATAAAATTGTCGCAAGTGAAGATGAACACAAGTCGGCCAATGGCATAGCAAATAAAAAAAATACTAAACACCAAAAGGCGCCGGCTTGACGGTTGACCGTTTGCGCCGTTAAAGCTTTTGCCGATCCACAAAAGGAATTGATAAAGGTGTTTCCAAAATATTAGCCAATTCATAAATTTAATTTGTTAGTCCCTGCAACATTGCAATCATTTCCGGTTGCGGGTGAATGTCTGATTTTTCTTTTTTGTATGAAGTGTGCGACCATATACCGGGCGTTCCTTCAAGCGCGCGTTGGCTTATATCCCACATGTCCGCGTTATAGTCAAGCGGTATGTCATAAGCTTCAGACCAAAATAAAAGAAGCTTTCGCACCGACTCAATTTGTTCGGCTGTATAACGCTCAAAGAATCTATAACCGCGAAACCCTTTTTCGTATTCAATTACATTTTCTTTCGGAACAACTGCGCCAGTGTATGACAAAAAAACTTTTTTCACTGTGTCATAAGTAAGCCCGCCCCAACTATCAATTTCAATTGCGATTGAATTTTGATTTAGCCTTTTGCTGTTAGGGTGTGTTATTCCTAAATGATACCCCCAATATTTACTGTTAAATAGCTGCGCACATGTTCCGTCGTGTTCAACGATTTGTGACGTTGCAATTCGTTCTGGCGTATTTAACCAATGCTTGTAATCGCCGTCAGAACCGCGGCCGCTTGCTGTGTGGTGTAATACGATTTGTTCCTTGTTGAAAATCTCTTTAAAAAATTGACCTTCAGGAAATGCAAGCATCTTAATTTTTGGTAGTTCTTGCATAGTGGCGATTTTATTTTTTAGATGGAAAAATCTTTGTCCAAAGATAGGCCGCGCCCTTGCTAACAAGGAACGAAATAACGGCACACGCGGCGGCTAAAATCATAGCTGGAATTAATTCGTGAAGCTGTGGTAAATAATGAATGTCGTGTTTTGGAATTTCAATTTCAGTTGAAATTGCTGACTGAATTTTTCCGACAAATCCCGCAGCCTTTGAAGCTACGAACATGAAAGCCCAAACAGCCCAATAAAAAACGTTAGTTGTGCCGTGTGGTTGGTTAGGGTCAAGGTGTGCCATTTATAAAATTGTTCCGTTTTCTAAAGGTAAAAAAAACACCCTTGATTTTCAAACATTTTGGAACCTTTTTGGTTATGGGAAATTTTTTGCTATAAAAAGCAAAACCCGGCGCATATCTTGACGCGTCGGGCTTCGAATCTCCTTGTTCCTATTATGGAAACATAAGCTTTACCCGACACTTTGAATTACTTCAGGGAATGCCGGGAATCAGATTTATTTTACAGGCTTTTCCGGCCATTCAACGACCAGCGGCCAACCTTTTTGTTTTGACATGTCCCGCAGGGCTTGACGATATTCAGCCCACGCCTTACGTTCCTTTTCTGACATGGCAACGTCTGGCAACTGCGTATAATCAGAGTCCAACAATAAGCCGTTGCGCATTGCAATATTTTGTTTTTTCTTTATCTCTTCAGCTTGCGCGGTGTCTTCTTTTGGCGCCTCTTCAACCTTGGTTGGTTCGTATATCCAGATTTGTTTGGACGGGCTAAACTTAACAATAAACCCGTCTTTTGGCGATATCGGTTGAACTTCAGTTGTACGCGCTGGCATGTGGAAAACTCCCTTTTCAAGCGGGCTTTCATGCGCTTCAGTAGCGCCGGCAAACGTGCCGTCTTCATTGTATGCGAATACTTTCTTCTTTCCAGGTGTATGCGCAATAAATTCCGGGTTCGGTTCAAGCGGTGTTTCAACCGGTTCAACAACTTCAGGCTTTTTAGCCTTCTGAATTACATTTCTTTTTGTTGCCATGGTATTTTAGTATTTAATGCACGCTAAAAGTGCAATGTTTTTTGGTCTTGTTTCAGTTCCACCCAATCCAGCATTTACGCCGGCGGTTGCAACTGTATTGTCATTAACCCAACAATGAGTTGCGGAACCAGATTGCGGCATTGTATGCGTCTTGGTATTGTAATTGTGTGTGTGGTCTTTCAGCAAGTCCGCTTGATACGATCCGAACACACGGCCGGGGTCATTCCCTGCGCCATTGTCCCAACCTCTTATGAAGCGACCGCGTGCGTCAGGAACGTTGAACGTCGTTGTCCCGTCACCGACACCATGAACAACACCGATCGCAGCAAATAACCGCGCGTATGTCGTTCTGCTAACCGCTGCGCCGTTTGCAGCAATCCAACCAGCCGGCGGCGTACTCATTGCGAAAAAGTCAACCTTACCGGGGTTTACTGTGTCGTCGCGTTTGTTGAGCGCTATTAATTGCCATTGCGTCGAACTCTTACGAACAAAACGCGCAAAGTCACCAACCGCAAAATCGTTCACGTTTCCAACAATGGAACCGTCAAAGCTTGTGAAGGTAATCTTCGCCATTGTATAGGCTGAATTTGTACTATGAATAAGAACGTCAACAATTGCGTTGTCAACGAAATTTGAAAGCGCAGGAAGGCGAACCGTTGTTGAAAGTGCCGGCGGGTCAATAATAACAAGCTTGCCGTAATCGGTATTTCCGATCGCTACCGGCGAACCTGAATTATACGTAACAATTCCGCGGCTGTAATTCATACCGTGAGAATGGAACTTTGCCGCTTCGATAGCTGCAACGCGGGTTGTTCTGTCAATCATTTCTGATTGAAGCGTGTCAATTTCCGCTTCAGCTGTGTCAACGTGCGCTTTCAAGTATTCCGTTCTATTTCCAAGGTTTTTAATTCCCTTGTTCGAAATACCATTTTCGCCGCCAATTACAGCGTCGGTTGTTTCTATTCGATATACGCCGGCGTCCCATGTCGCCGAAAGTGTAAGATTTGCCATGTTAGAAAATTATTTTCCAGGTTCCGTTAATTGTAAAGTCATTGGTCTTGTTGATCGCGGCGCGGACCTTGCGCGCGAACAAGTCACCATTATTCGAGATTAAACCAAATTCAGTTATTGCCATTCCGTTTGCGTCGTTTTCTCCAAGGGACCAGTTAAACGCAACTGTGTTGTTGTCCGGGTATTCGATAGAATCAAAAGCAAATTCAACGGAACCTGTCAAAGCTAAGTCAGCAACATTTGCTTCATTAGTGCCGACACCGAAACCGATCGCGTCAATATAATAATTGTTTCCGGCTGCGCTTATAAGTCGCGCCATATTGTACCGGGCTTTGTCAACAATTAAATTTCTGTCTTCAAAGCTTTCGACAACGTTTCCGTTTTTGTCTTTAACAACCAAAGAAAAGACACCAATCATTTCTTTGTTCGCTCTCAAATTGTCGTGTAAATTTTTCATATATTTTAAGGTCCTTCGTATGCAACAACTGTTGATTCATCAATTAATTTATTACCTGTTTCGCTTATAACTTCGTCGCCGTCGTCTTCAGTAATAAAAATGTCATTCCCTAAAGGTATGATTTTTATTAGAAAATCGGAATCAATAGGCAAAGAAATTACGTCTTCAAAAGGATTAAGGTTTATATTAAGCTCAAATATTGACGTATCGGATATATAGTAATTTGAACCGTCATGGTTAAAAGAACCGTCATAATACCGGCTTACGTTAAAGGAATCCGCATCGTTGGGTATGTTTATTTGCCCGGTCAACTGGTCAACTATGTCTTCAAAGTAATCAACCGTTGTTGCCTTCAGTACGATATCAAGCAAGTTTGAACGCTGGTTTTTATACTTGTATATCATTCCTATAATCAACGCCAGCGTTTCAGTTGAAAAGCCTTTTGTTTCTCCAAGGTCAAGCAAGCTAACGCGAAAGTTCGCCCAATGGCCGTCGCCGTAATTCTGAACGCCGTCGTGGATTATTTCACCGTTGTACATGTACCCGGAAAAACCTTCCTGAATTTGCGCGTCAAAATAGCCTACAGACTTTAAAGCCTCTTTTACGGCCCACGGTGTACCCCGGAACCTTTTCAATTCAATAGCGCGCTTTATTAAGGCCCTGCGGTCCGCTTCTGTGTCGCACAGAATCCAACCGTTAAAACCCATAACGTCGAATTGTTCAGCAAGAACCGGCAACGCTGCGGCTGGACACAAATCAATAAAATACATAAGCATTGGCGAAAGGTCAATTGCGTCAAGCCTTGATTTTATCATTGTGTCAAAGGCCGTCAAGTGGTCCTTTGAATTAACTGAACTCGCTAATATGTTTTTATTATCCTGCATTGCTTCCAGTGATTGCAATTGTTAATGTATCGCAGAACGCAAATTGCGTATCGGTAATTATTTTGTCAACAAATGGGTCGTTGTTTTCGTCAAGCAACGTAACGTCATAAACTTGCGTGTCGTCATACATACACAGCGATTTTATTTTTGTCGCTGTTACATTTCTTCCTATTTTCATTGACGCAGCTTTTACAAACGCTTCAACTTTTGGCGTAACTACGTCAAGAATATCTTGGTTAACTGCGCCAGTAATTTTTGTTATATTAACTTTCAATTGATAACCAACTTTTGTTGGTGAAAGAACTGCAACCGTATCTGTAAGCGGTCGAACTTTTTCGTCAGTTAAAATTGCCGTTACCAAGTCAAGAATTTCTTGCGGCGTTCCACTTGCCGCATCTTCAACAAGCGGGTAAACATTGACAGTTCCAGGCGTCGGCATGGTTACAGCAACGTCAATAATTAAAGGACTTGCAGTCTTTGCAAAATAAATATATGCGTCTTTAGGCCCTGCGGTACTAAACGCCGACGGTGCAAGCTTGATACGTTCGCGCAATTGTTCGTCGGTTTCTTGGTCACTACCGGCAACGGTAATATTTGTATTTGAAGCGGACACAAGAAACGGTTGCGGGTCAAGAATGTCGGACACTTCGCCAATTGCATAACCGTTGCCAATTACACCGGTCGTTTGACAAATAGCGGAAACGTTTGCAGTTGTCACGCCGTCAAGAACAAGAACGTCTTCAGTTATTTCGAACACAACGCGGCCGTCAGCTGTTTGTATTCTCATTCCAGCGGGAATAATTGTTTGCGTGTGTCCAGCGGTCAGCGTCAACAATATATTGCATTGTGCGGCCTGTGGTGCAAGTCTAACAACACCGACAAGTTCGGCAAGATAATCCAGCATTGGCGCCGTAGCGAATGCAACAAGCATTTGCAAACCCGCGCTTTGGATCGACGCAATATGTGTGCTTAATCTAGCGGCAAACATATTTATCAAAAGCATTTCAGGCGAACCGGCCGGCAAGGTTTTACCGGTCAACGTTTCGTATTCTGCTTTCATTTCCGCAACAATTTCTGTTGGGTCATTAGGAATTAAAATCGGTGCTTCAGCCATAAAATTATGTTAATGTCACTGGCACAGCTGTTACGCTGTTACCAAATGAAGAGGTCCAATAAATTGTAAAAATTACATTCGCTTCAGCAAGTTCAAAAGTTATTTTTTGCACTTCTGCGCGTGGTTCAAATTCTGCGATCGCTTTCGCAATTTCTCTAATCATATTAGGGACTGCAACGTTCGCTGGTTTATCAACATGTTCCCACACGCCGCAACCGAACGTCGGCCGTAAAGGGTCCGTTCCTTTGATTGTCGTAATGATAATATAAATACATTGGTTAATGTCTTCGATATCGGTGACAACCTCGCCTTGTGTGTCTTTATTCAAAGACCAATTTTGACTTTTAATATTTGAAACAAGTTCGGCCATTATTCAGAAAATAAAGTTGCTATTCGTGCAATTATCGCTGTGAAATTTGCAGCGTTTACAGGCGGTCCCGCTGACGCACCGGAAACCGGCATTGTCATTATTGCGCATTCCTGCGCGAGATCGTCCAATATTTTTTTTACGCTTTCAGTACCTTTTTTAATTACGAAACCGCCGGACCTATTCATTTTAAAAGTCAAGGTTCCGTTTGTAATTTCATATTCATGCGCCGCGCCGCGATCGTATTTAAAAATTGTTCCGTCTTTAAACTTACGAACAAACTTATCTGCGCCCGCTTCAGCTGGCGGCGTGTCTGCGGTGCTGAAGATAGCGCCCAATATTACACCGTGTTCGTCGTGCTTATCCATTACGCAAGCAACGTGTTCGCCCTCTTCCATTGGGTCGCTTTGCTTATCTGAATTCGTTCGCGGTGACAATATCGGCAACCAGCCGGAAACAATTTCCAGGTCGTCGAAATGAACCCTTGCAAGTCCCTTCGCTGCGTCAATCTGTGTTATGTTTCCGAATCTTAGCATAATCAAATATACAAATTATTTAACAACCGTCACCGTATATTTTGCGGGCTTTTTCGGTTTAGTTGATTTCTGTTTTTCCTTGATAACAAAGCCAACGCGCTTCACTTCAAGCGTTGTTGTCCAACCGCCGCCGCGGTCAATGTTGTGGTCTGAACTCATAATATGAAATACACCGGAAATTTTACCAAGTCCAGTAATTTCAAAGTTATTGCCAGCGACTAAATAAGGATTTCCCGGAACCATTATTGTTCCTTCCTGTTGTAACGAGTTAGCGCGATACAACGCGGCTTTTGCTTTTGCTTCTGCCTGTTGGTTGTTTTCCGCCTTCGTGTTAATAACAAGCGTGTCGTTCGTCTTAATGTAGTTAAACGGAACGTCGTCTTTGTTGTTGACCTTATCGACTTCATAAGAAGAAACTTTTTTGTTCGCCGGATTGTGATACTTAACCACAGCTTTTGAATATGTTTGCAACGTCTTGTCGGTTATGTCATACGAAAGCATTTGCGCGCGGTCGATAGTCGTGACCGGTTTCAAATTTTCAATGTCAAAAATACTTGTGAAAATTAATTGCTTTCCTCTTATAGAAAAAAGATATCCGTATTCGTGACCGATACGATTTAAAAAACAAAGGTCGGTTTCTTGTTTCTGCGTCACTCTCTCAATTACAATTGGCGCAACACCGCCAACGATTGAAAGTCCGTGTTTCCTTGCAACGGATTCCGCTATTTGTTTCAGGGTTTTATTTTCATGCGCCGCGCTTACCTTTGTGCGAATTCCGTTGCTAATTCCTGCGCCCAATCCTTGAAGCGAAACAACGTCAGGAACGCCGCGCAATTGAATTTGATCTATTGCGAAAACACCGCAATCAAGAAAAACACCATTGTAACCAATCGAAACAGTGAGTTCGTCGCCTTTGTCAGGATACCAACCGTCGCGCCACAAACCGGCGTTGTCTTCAAGGTTTATTTCAAGTGAATCGCTGGCGCCTTCAGTGTTGTCGGTATATTTAAGACCAATAATATATTTCGATATATCGTTTGTTATATCCTTGCTATTGTATAAAACTTTTATTTGTGGTCTTGATAGTTCCATAAAATTTTTATCGTTTCCATGGCGGCAATAATTCCGTTTGCGTTTCAACAATTTCCTTGATAGGAATACGCAAAATTGTTCCAGTTGGAATTGGTTCGTCAAGCGGAACTTCAGGATTTGCAAGCTGAATTTCTGGCGTGTACTTTACGTCGCCATAACATACGAAGGAAATGTTGTCCCATCGTTCGCCCTGCTTTACCGTGTGCGTTGTGTATGCCATATTAAACCGTTCTTCTTAAAATATAACTTTTCGTAAATGGCGCAGTGAAGCCGCCAACATTCGACATATTACTTTGAAAATCTCTATTCGCTTGCATTGCGCTTTCAACGTCGTTCACCTGACAAAATGATTTTAATTTTGCAAGGTCCTTTTGCGCTCTTATAATTCGAGTGCGCAAACTCTGCGCTTCGTTCGCAAGTCGGAAAGCGTTCGAACTTATTTCATATACATTGACAAGTTTTTTTTCAACCTGTTGAATTTTCAAAAGTGTTTGTTTCATTTTTGCGGCGCGCTTTTCTGGTTGCGCTTGCGCCGTACGAAGATCGTCGTTCATTCCTGCGCTCAACGTTTGTGTTTCACGTATTTCGGTTCCGATCTTTCCAGCCAGCGAAGGTTGCACAGTCACAGACGCAAGCGCCGGCGGGTTGTTCGTTGCAATCGCTGTGCCGGTGTTTGTTGTAACCTCTAACGGGAATTCAATCGCAGAAATTTCAACAGTACATTCAAAAATTGTTCCGTCGCTTAGTGTTTTGTCAACAGTTTTTTTGATCTTCGACAAAATAAAATTTCCAATAAATATGCCGGTTCCAAGTGTAATCGGAACGGGCGTTGAATCGGTTACATACTTTTCAAATTTCGCAACCTCTTCTTCGATATTAATAAACGTCCTATGAAGAACAAGACTAAAATTTATTTTTATCAACTCTTCGCCGGTTCGCTGAAGCGACGGTTTTCGATCAATCAAAGCTTGTTCGACAATCGTTACACCGCGTTCGTCGGAAAACCCGGAAAAACCGTATTCATTTGAAAGTATAATGTCACCTATTTGCGCGTACATAATTATAATTAAAATCTTGTTCGTGCTTTGTTAGCCGCAGCACTGTTTAACATTCTTAAAATTTCGTCCTTGTGTTCACTAAGCAGCGCCATAAAGTCGGCCTTGTTAGCGCCGGCGCCAATGTGTATAACTGGCGCATAGTGAAGCGTAACGCCGCCAGTTGCGCCGGCGCCAACTCTTCCAGGTGCAACACCGGCAACCTGTGTCATGGCGCGCGACATAGCTTGAACCATTGGGTTTCCCTTAATGGTCGCGGCGATAGTCTCAACAATTTTTATTCTGTGAAGGTCCTTAAAAGGTCCCGTTCTAGCTGGCGAAAATGGCAACAAATCACGGCACTTTTGCACCATGTCTTTCAGTGCTTCAACTGGTTTGTGTGCCATGGCTTTTATTCCCTCCCAAATCTGTTTGGCGATATTAACACCGGCATCGTAAAACCTTGCGCCAATACCACCGACCCAATCAACGAATCCTGAAAAAATAGTTTTTACTTTCGCCCAAACAGTAATAAAAAACGCTGCAATTTTATCCCAATATAAATAGATAAGAGTATAAGGGTTAAGGTGCATCAATATAAACTTTATGTCGCGCGCGGCTTGCATGAAAATTGCTTTTGCTTTTTGCCACAAGTGAATAAAGAATGCCTTAATCTTGTCCCAATAAGTTATTATTAAAGCAACCGCGACAATTGCAGCCATGGCAATTAATATAAATGGGTTCATTGCCATTACAATATTTAATACCTTGAATATTGCAACAAGACCCATTATAATTTTAACTACGCCGGCAATCATTAACGCAGCGGAAACGAAAGAAACAACCAGCATTATAAATTCAGATAAGCGCGGGTTGTTCTCAACCCAACCTTGCACGGCTGCTGCTGCTGCGCCTAATAGGTCAACAATTTTCCCAAGTGCCGGCGCGAGTCTCGCACCAAGCGCGGCAAGTAAGTTTGTAAACGTTCCTGTCGCCGCTTCCCATTTGTTTTTTAATCCACCAAGTTGCATTTGAACTTTATCATTCAACGTTGCTTGTGTTGCCATGGAACGCGTCATTTCGTTAAATCCCTGAACGCCTTTACTTGCTAACAACGTCATAAAATTCGCGTCCGCACCGGGTCCAAGGAACGCTTGAATAATTCCGGCGCGTTGCTGTGGGTTTAGTCCTTTGAGTTTATCAAACTGAACCATCATATTTTCAACTCCCTTAAATCGGCCGGTTTTGCTATCAACAAAATCCATTGTTACGCCGAACTTTGCAGCTTCAGCGTTAAGCTTTGCCATCTTATCAGAATTCATCATTGAGTTAAGAACCGCAGCCATGCCGGTTCCAACCGTTTCACCTGACGCGCCGGTTTTTATCAACATTGCATAAACAGCGGAAATTGATTTTGACGCTTGTAATCCTTGAATTTCCATTGTCTTTAATGCACCCGCAGAACGCGCAAACGCAAGTGACATTTCGCCAGACTCAACACCAACTTGGTTTGTTCTCGCGATCGTGTCCATAAATTGCAACATTTCCGCGTCAGCAATTCCGGTTGCCTCTTTCAACTTAGCGGCCATTTTACCAGCTTCGTCGTAGGGCATTTTTAATGCAACGGCGAGATATGCCGCAGACCTTCCAACACCGTCAATAATATTTTTTGCAGGAACACCGGAACGAATCATTGTTGTAAACATACCGTAAAAATCGGCGGTTGTTCCAGGCAATTGATTTCCTAATTCCGCGGCTAACTTGTTGGTCTTTTCAAAAAGTTCTGTGTCAATAATTCCACCGTCTTGCAGCATGACGGATTTTAAACCAAGCGCGGCGTCTTCTAAGTCGGCGTAAGCTTCGACAGTTTTGCCAATAGCTTGAAAGCCCGCGGCGCCGGCGCCCATTAAACCAAAGCCCTGCGCGAATTGCGCAGTGGCATGGTTTTTTAAATCGGTAAGTTCTCTTTTGGATTTGTTACAGGCGTTTTGAACCTCTCTACTCATTTGATCGTAGGCGGTTAACATCACAGCAACTTTTAATAAACTATTCATCAGGCGTCAGGCTGTTTGTTTAAACGATTATATTCTTTTACCGCTTCTACGTACCAATATATGCAATCTCCAATAGGTTGTTCAAGCCAATAACTTAACGGTGTGCAAGTAAAATGCGCCAGAAACGTAAGTTGCTGGTCGCTAATTAAAAATTTACGGAAAACGCCGCAGTTAATTTCATTGCGTCTCTTCCGTCCATTTCGTCCATGTCTTCAA
>DASPJQ010000270.1:0-1930 GCA_035628535.1 Flavobacteriales bacterium
AAAATGGCAACAAATCACGGCACTTTTGCACCATGTCTTTCAGTGCTTCAACTGGTTTGTGTGCCATGGCTTTTATTCCCTCCCAAATCTGTTTGGCAATATTAACACCTGCGTCGTAAAATCTTACACCGATACCAGCGACCCAATCAACGAAACCAGAAAATATTGCTTTCACACGCGCCCAAAGATTTAAGAAAAACGCAACGATTTTATCCCAATACAAATAAATTAAAGTGTACGGGTTGGAGTGCATAAAAATAAATTTTATCCAATCCCACGCTTTTTTGAAAATCATTTTCACATTCTCCCAAAGACGAATGAAGAACGCCTTTATCTTGTCCCAATATGTAACGATCAACGCGACAGCTACGATTGCAGCCATGGCAATTAATATAAATGGATTCATTGCCATTACAATATTTAATACTTTAAATATTAAGACAAGCCCTTTTATAATTTTAATTACGCCGGCAATCATTAGCGCAGCGGAAACAAAAGTGACAACCAACATTATAAATTCAGACATACGCGGATTGTTGGCAACCCAACCTTGCACCGCGGCCGCAGCTGAACCCAACATGTCAACAATTCTACCAAGCGCCGGTGCAAGTCTTGAACCAAGCGCGGCAAGTAAATTTGTAAACGTTCCGGTCGCCGCTTCCCATTTGTTTTTTAATCCACCAAGTTGCATTTGAACTTTATCGTTCAAAGTTGCTTGTGTTGCCATGGAACGAGTCATTTCATTAAATCCCTGAACGCCTTTGCTTGCTAACAACGTCATAAAATTTGCGTCCGCACCGGGTCCAAGGAACGCTTGAATAATTCCGGCGCGTTGCTGTGGGTTTAGTCCTTTGAGTTTGTCAAATTGGACCATCATATTTTCAACGCCTTTGAATCGGCCGGTTTTACTGTCAACAAAATCCATTGTTACGCCGAACTTCGCAGCTTCAGCGTTTAGCTTTGCCATCTTATCGGAATTCATCATTGAATTAAGAACCGCGGCCATACCAGTTCCAACCGTTTCGCCTGACGCACCTGTTTTTATCAGCATTGCATAAACAGCGGAAATTGATTTTGATGCTTGCAGCCCTTGAATATCCATGGTCTTTAACGCACCGGCTGAACGTGCAAACGCAAGGGACATTTCGCCAGACTCAACACCAACTTGGTTTGTTCTCGCAATCGTGTCCATGAATTTTAACATTTCGTCGTCAGCGATTCCGGTCGCTTCTTTCAACTTCGCGGCCATTTTACCGGCTTCGTCATAAGGCATTTTTAATGCAACGGCAAGATACGCCGCAGACTTTCCAACACCGTCGATAATATTTTTTGCAGGAACACCGGAACGAATCATTGTTGTAAACATGCCGTAAAAATCTGCGGTTGTTCCAGGTAATTTGTTTCCTAGTTCTTCAGCAAGCTTGTTTGTTTTGTCGAAAAGTTCAAGGTCGATAATTCCACCGTCTTGCAGCATGACGGATTTTAAACCAAGCGCGGCGTCTTCTAAGTCTGCATAAGCTTCGACAGTTTTGCCAATAGCCTGAAAGCCCGCAGCGCCGGCGCCCATTAAACCAAAGCCCTGCGCGAATTGCGCAGTGGCATGGTTTTTTAAATCTGTAAGTTCTCTTTTTGATTTGTTAACGGCGTTCTGAATCTCCCTACTCATTTGATCGTAGGCGGTTAACATCACAGCAACTTTTAATAAACTATTCATCAGGTGTCGGGCTGTTTGTTTAAACGATTATGTTCTTTTACCGCTTCTACATACCAGTATATGCAATCGCCAATGGGTTGTTCAAGCCAATAACTTAACGGTGTGCAAGTAAAATGCGCCAGAAACGTAAGTTGCTGGTCGCTAATTAAAAATTTACGGAAAACGCCGCAGTTAATTTCATTGCGTCTCTTCCGTCCATTTCGTCCATGTCTTCAA
>DASPJQ010000271.1:0-1245 GCA_035628535.1 Flavobacteriales bacterium
GGTTTGAGGTTTGAGGTTTGAGGTTTTGGCCGCAACGCCTGCAAGCAAAGAGTTTTTGAACATACTTCTCCAACTTCAAACCTTACATTTTTTGCCAGATTGTTCAATGCCGTAACGCCTGAAATTCCCCAACCTTGAACCTTCCAGCCAAAGGCCGGTCCGCCTGTGACGGAAAACTTCAAACCTTACATTTTTCACCCGCTTGTTCAATGCCGTAACGCATGAAGTTCCCCAACTTTGAACCTCAAACTTCAAACCTCAAACTATTTCTTATTTGTCAGGTAAACCCCTGCAAGTATCACCACAATGGCCAGCACATACCAGGCTGTAAAATACTCATGCCGCACTATGCCCCACATAAGCGCAACAATGGGCATTAGGTACGTAACGGTTGAGGCAAATACGGCATTGGTGATTTGCACAAGGTAATTGAACAAAATAACGGCTAACGCAGTACCCACTACTGCAAGTATGGCCACATAGCCAATTGATGCCCAAATTTCTTTATTCTCATTCAAGCCGTGAAAAACATCCTGTGTAAGCATCCATGAACCAACCGGCAACCCAATAAACATGAACGAAATGGATGCGATTGCTATTGGGTTTATTCCAGCGCAGTAATACCGTATAAGGTTTACACTTATGCCATAACAAAAAGTAGCAATAAGCACGTACAGGATGTAAATGAACTGGCTGCTGCCTTGTTCTTTGCCGGGCACAGGTATTAATGCAAGTGCAGCTGCGCCCACAAACGCTATGACTATACCCAGGTAATTAACAGGCCTTAGCTTTAATCCGAATACGGTAAGGCCAATTGTAACTGTAAAAATTGGCGTAGTGGCGTTGAGCATGCCCGCCAGCGAACTGCTTATCCCGTTGTTTACTTCACTTGCCGTAAATAAAAAGGCCGGAATGCAATTGCCAAAAAATCCAACCCCGAAAATGGGCAGCAATTTGCCGGAAGGCACCTTGCGCAAAAAATAAACGGCAAAAGGCAAAAGCACCAAACATGCCATGCTTATGCGCAAACCGGCTACGTGTATACTTGAAACGGTGGCATTACCATTGGCATCATACATACCCAATTTCATGAGCACAAAGGAGCTGCCCCAAATAAGGGTTAGAACAATAAGAACAAGTACAGCTATAATGCCTTTGGTGCCCTGGAGCATGGGGAAGCAAAGATAGGAGAACTGGGATATGAGAAGCGGGATACGGTTCATAAAGCAGTATGTTTTTGAACAG
>DASPJQ010000272.1:0-2299 GCA_035628535.1 Flavobacteriales bacterium
TTTAACCGTTTCAGGTTGACCAAACGTCAGAAAAAAGTCATAGAATACCAAAAAATTGAAGTGGAGGAAAAGCAGCGTGAAATCATTGACAGCATCAATTACGCAAGGCGTATCCAGTTGGCCCTTATGCCCAATGAAAGACTGATTGAAAAAAACATGGAACGCATTAAAAAGAAAGGAAACAGGAAGTGAAACGTGCTTGCATAATAGTACTATGGGTTCTTTTATTTGGTTCCGCACTGGGACAAAATACCGTACTGGATTCGCTTACGAAGCGGCTGCAAAACGAAAAAGCCGATACCATACGGGTAAAAATAATGAATAAACTCGCCCGCACGCTCGAATTTACCGATCATGAAGAATCAAAAAAATATGCTACCGGTGCCCTGGAACTTGCCAAAAAAATAAAATTCAACAATGGAACTATTGCAGCGCTTTCCATGCTCGGTTACCTGGAAGAAGATATCGGGAATTATAAGAGTGCAATACGTTATTATAAGGAAGCATACGGTTGTGCCAAAAAGGCCGGCAAGCTTATTGCTCAGGCCTCGGCAACCAATAACCTTGGCAACGCGTTCCGTTACATGAGCGAATATGATTCGAGCATGCATTACTTTAAACAAACTCTTGTTGTTGACCAACAATTGGCAAAATCAAAGGATAAGGTCAAGGCCCTGGAAGCACAAAAAAGTGTTGCCGGTGATTTTATGCAAATTGGTGTGGTGTTGCAAAACAAGGGTGATATACCCGCAGCCATAACCTGGTATTTTAAATCAATGAAAATTCTGGAATCGCTGGCAAGGTCCGGTAACAAAAAAATCAGGAAGGACGCCCTGGATGGTATTGGAGATGCTAAGGGACATCTTGGTTCGGCCTATTTTTACAACAATGAACCTGCAAAAGCGCTTAAGTATTATACCGAGGCGTTGCTGGTTGCCCGGGAATTCAATCGTGAAGCATACATCAGCAAATTGCTGGGCAACATTGGCAATGTTACCAAGGACTTAAAACAGTATAATAAAGCCATTGATTATTTTAAGGAAGCCATTGCCTTTTCACAGAAAATAGGCGCGTATGCTGATTATGGGGCACAAACCGGAAACCTGGGAGCGGTGTACCATGTAATAGCCGACTCGGTTTATAAAACAAATCCATCATTTGCCCTGGATAGTTTGTATCCGCAAGCCATGCGTTGTTTTCAAACCGCGTATAACACAGCTGTTGAACTCGGTCAAAAAAGGGAGCAGGCGGCCTGGTTAGGTGACATGGGTTCAATCTATATTAAATATAAGCGTTTAAAAGAAGCTGAAAAATGGTTGCTTGAAGGCTTAAAACTTTCAAAGGAAATTGGTGCGCGTACGGCCATTCGGGATAGTTATGGCCGGTTGTTTCCCCTTTACGGTACATTGGGCCAATGGCAAAAAGCGTTAATGTATCATAAAGCGTTTATAGGGTTACGCGATTCGTTGAGTAACATTGAAACCATGAATGAAATTGCCCGCAAGGAAATAAATTTTGAGTACGAAAAAAAAGCGCACAAGGCAAAAATGGCCGAAACGGGACGCAAGCGCATACAGGATGCAGAACTGGCCAATGAACAAATGCAAAAATACGGCCTCTATGGCGGTTTGGTACTCGTTCTTATTTTTGCGGGCTTTGCCTGGAACAGGTTTAAGATAACCAAACGCCAAAAAATAATTATTGAAGAGCAAAAACACCAGGTTGAGGAAAAGCAAAGGGAGTTGCTGGACAGTATTTATTATGCAAAGAGAATTCAACAGGCAATTTTACCAAAGGAGAAACAGGTTTCATCCAGTCTAGAAAAACTTAAAAAAACACTTCAGTAACCTGACCAGCATTTAACCGCATAGACACATGAGTGAAAAGTGTGTATTTTATTTTGAGGATAATTTCAGGATAACGTGCATGATTTTTTTTGCATTTCCAACTATTATCAATTACCCGCAAATAAAAAAGGGGCCGTGCATCACCAGCTCCCTTTTATTTATCCAATGGCAGGCATTGGTTTGTTTACTCTCCCTTATCTTAAAAAACCATGCTCAAGGTTTTGTCTTTATCGTACTTGATGGCATACCCAAACGTTAGTTTTTCAGCGCTGGCTGGTTTTAATTTTGTTTTCCAGGTCAGGAACCCATTGTACAGGTTATGGTTGGCCTTACCTTTGTCCAGTATTTCAACCTTTACATCCTGTAAGTTGCTTACGGGTACCTGGTCTTCAATAATCAGGTCAACTGCATAAGCGTGCGCGTTGCGTATGTTGATTTCATAAGCTACTTCT
>DASPJQ010000273.1:0-13470 GCA_035628535.1 Flavobacteriales bacterium
ATTACAGAATTATTGTAAGAATTAATTATGATTATGGTGTTGTCTGGATCAGGTTTGTTGGCACACACGCACAGTATAATAAAATTAACGCATCAAAAATTTAACTTATATGACACTTAAAGTAATTAAAACAGAAAAGGACTATCAAAAGGCTTTAAAGCGCTTAGAAGTGATTTTTGATGCTAAAAAGGGATCAAAAGACGGGGACGAGTTGGAATTACTTTCTCTGTTAATCGACACCTACGAAAAAGAAAAATTCCCGATTGACTTACCTGATCCAATTGAAGCGATTAAATTCCGCATGGAGCAGCTCGGCTATAAGCAAAAAGACCTGGCTGAAGCAATGGGTCTAAAAAGTCGCGTGAGCGAAATTCTAAACCGCAAAAGAAAATTAACGCTCGACATGATTCGGAAGCTCCATGACGTGCTTGGTATACCGACCGAAGTGTTGGTTAGAGAATACTAAACGGCACAACCGCTAGCTGCACCTTGCCAAAAGCGGGGAGGACGTGGTTACAGAAACTTTTCGGCTCCGATTAAACATTAGTGGTAGCTTGACAGGTAGGTGCTCCGAAAGCCCCGCCTTCGGCAGCCCGCAAACCGTTAGGTGAAATCACCTGCTGACCAGTTGAGACTATTGTAAATGAATTTTATAACAGAAAAGGATGAAAAGTTTGTATTGATTTCCAATCGAACGGACTTGTACGAATTAATTAATCGATTTAAGTTACGAGAATTATTCGCTTGCCAATTTAAATTTTCCGAAAGAGAGCTTTTTCATCAAATTACTCGAATCATTAGAAATTAATTACGAGGACTTCGAAAAAAAGTATTTTTATTTTGATGGTTTTCGTAAACTTCATATTTCCGAAAGCCAATTTGGTTATGTGTGGATTAGTACCAATGGTTTAATTGCAAAAAATAAAGCAACTTCAAATCGGGCAGTCAACTCATGTATAAATCAGTATACGGTTATTAAACTACTGTGGATGAAGCAATCAAGGTTATTCAGAATGAAAAAGTCTATGACGTAGATTCGTATGGTTTTCGGATATTTAAGTGAATTATCACCTGCTATATTTCACAATCTCATATTCTATGTTGAAGTGTTTTGTAAAGCATATTTGTCCCTTGCTGGTGAAGAAGCTCCTCACACAAATTGTCATTACTTTACAAAAAAACAGCGGAAACAATGGTAAGTAAAAAACATAATGACTCGCTTCTTCAAGCCATGATATTGGACCCTTTATATAAATTAATTGATTACATTGGACAAATACCAGGTGAGAAATGACATATGTGATTGAGTTATCTCATGATTTTATTACCGACTATTTTTATACTGGAAATAAAACACATTATATAGAAACTGGATTGTTTCAGAGACTGTCAGACAAAGCTGACACGGAGGAGAAAAGCAAAAAATAAGAGACATGTATCCTAATCTTGCAGGCAATAATCGTGAATCATAACTTCACCTAACTTGGTGGTGCCGCTATTGCCGGGTTGTAACAATTGTTAACCAAAAAACGTTATACTGGCGTAACATTTTGGCGAAGAGCGGGACATTTATTCCGCAACGGCAAGTACAAGATTGAACCACTGCCCGAACGGTAGCCGTAATTATTCAAAACACGACATGAAAAACATATTCGTTATATTAACGCTTTTATTATTCTTAGGGTATTCTGTTGCGCAGACGAATTCTGAATTGCTTGGCACGTGGAAAACAACTTTTTCGGTTAACAAAACGTGCAATAAAAAAAATTGCGTTAAAAAGGGACACAACGAAACCGCACTTGTTTTTAAAGAGGATGGCACGTTGAGCATCCGATAAATGCACACCATCTTTAGAAAGGGTGAATAACTCCGGCTGACCTGGAGTGGGTCATTACCTCAGGGATAGAGGCAGGATCAGGTTGCGTTTTTGTATTATACCGCCTCCATTAAACAAAAACATTTCAGCGGCAGACAATCATAATTGTTTTTGTTTAACTTTACTTCAGGCGGTACGGTTTCACAGTGTGCCTGTAAGTCAAAAGAGCCCCCGGAAGATTATTTATTAGCACAATTAAAATGAAAACCTTTTATAAAATACTATCAATAACCATGTTACTCTATTCCTGTATGGAAAAGAAGTCGAACAGCCAATCTCATGAAAAAAACGAGCAATATTCACCAACACCAGACACAACGTCTTACATGAATTTAAAACCTCTTCTTGAAGAAACATCAATGTTAATGTTGGAACGCAAGGAATTTGAATTATCATCCGGGCAAATTGAAAGCAAATGGGTAGGAAATAAACCGGCAACTGACAGCGAAATCCAGGAAGCTGAAAACAGGCTAAAATTAAAATTACCTGGGGATTACAAGGCTTTTTTAAAGTTAACAAATGGCTTTCCGGCAAGTTCATCGGTTGAACCGACATTTGCACCCGTTTCCGAAATAAACTATTTGAAAAAACTGGATCCGGAATTAATTGAAATATGGCATGAAAATGGGACGAGTGACATTGCTTTAGATTTGGAAAGAAGTATTTTAATTGCTGGACTACACGAAGAACAATTATTTTTAATTATTCCACCAGAAACCGATGGGCAGAAGTGGACTTATTGGAAATTTGCATCGTGGATACCCGGAGAGCACGAATACAATAACCTGATATTCTACTTTGAGAAGGTGAATAAATTTTTAAAGGAAACGCATAAAAACTAGCTTCAGCAGCCATTAAATGAACTCAACCTATAAAATTCCCGGTGATACCAGAATTGGCCACGTGCACTTAAAAGTTGCCGATCTCCAACGTTCGCTTGATTTTTATTGCGGGCTATTGGGTTTTGAACTCACAGCAACATACGGAAAGGACGCGGCATTTATTTCAGCAGGCGGATATCACCACCACATTGGCTTAAACACCTGGTATAGTAAAAACGCTCCGCCAGCGCCAAAACACACAGCCGGACTTTTTCACACAGCCATCTTGTACCCTACGCGAAAAGACCTTGCAATTATGCTGCATAGGCTTTTGCAAGCTGATTATCCTCTTACGGGAGCATCAGACCATGGTGTTTCAGAAGCACTCTACCTTGACGATCCGGATAAGAACGGTGTTGAACTGTATTGGGACCGCCCCAAAGACCAATGGCCGAAAAAACCGGACGGGTCGTTAGACATGTATACCAAACACCTGGACCTTGACGAACTCCTGAAAGAAATAAATTAATTATGTCAATAACACATGAATCGGAACTGGCGGGTATGAAAAAGGTAAGTGATGTTGTTGCTTACACCCTTAAACAAATGATAAACTACGCCAGGCCGGGCATGACAACAAAAGAACTGGACGACTTTGGCGCAGGTATTTTAAACGATTTCGGTGCAAATTCGGCACCCCACATGACGTACAAATTTCCTGGCTGGACCTGTATCAGTGTTGACCACGAATTTTGCCACGGGATTCCGTCCCGCAAAAAAATTTTAGAAGATGGCTACCTGGTTAACATTGACGTTTCAGCCGAATTGAATGGATTTTGGTCTGACAATGGGGCATCATTTGTTCTTGGCGAAGACAAAAACGGGCACCAAAAACTTGTTGACGCTTCAAAAGAAATCTTGAAAAAAACCATTGACATCATAAAAGGCGGAGTGCGCATTTCAGACATAGGTCATCTGATAGAAACAGAGGCCAGGAAACGGGGTTATAAAGTGATCAAAAACCTGACAGGACATGGAATAGGCAGAAGCTTACACGAAGAACCGTCAGAAATTGCAAACTATAAGGACCGGCTCAATCAAACACGGTTCAAAAAAAACGCGGTGGTTGCAATAGAAACATTTATTTCAACCAGTTCAACCTATGCCGTAACGTTAAATGACGGCTGGACCATGGTGGGCAATAAAGGCGGATACATGGCGCAGCACGAGCACACCATTGTGGTGACAGACGGTAAGCCAATTATACTGACTGAAAAAAACGAAATTTGGGATTAAAAAAACAGGAGAACAGGGAAGCACGGGCCGTTCAGTCATATCCATTATTTATCTTGCCGCATTCAAGCCTGGCCTTGTACAGTAAAAATAAAACAGGTAAATTTGAAAAAAGTAACCGGATCGGTGGAACAAGGTTCGGTTATGGGAATGTGATTAAGCAAACTAAAACTATACGTTATGCCAACAAAAAAAACAACCAGGCCGGAAGCCAAAGAACCCAAACTAACTGACGGTGCGAAATGCACCGTTATTAACGGAACACACAAAGGCAAATCGGGTAAGGTAACCGACATCAAGACCAGCAAAACCGGCCATGTAACCATTACGGTTGTGCAAGCCAGCGGGGTGCGGTTTAAGACCCTTGCAAGAAATGTGGAGTTGATTAAATGATATTTAATTGAAATTACAACACAACAATACTCTGTGCCGGATTTTCTGTTGCGTACTTTATTTGAATTGTACCGCCTACCTGTATTTGTTTGCGAATAACCTGTTCGCTGCTAAACGTATCAATGCGGCTGGTATGCTGCTTGCCTGAACGGTCCTTGTACGTGTATTCAACAATGGAATAAATCGGAACTTTATTCACACGAATGGAATAATTTTTATCAACAAAGGTCACCGACCCTTCGGCACTTACACCGGTTTGCAAAATGTGATGGTACAATTTTTCCATTTCCTTTGCGCGCGCATTGGCCTTAAACCCTGCAACCATAAATATCAAACCAAGCCCGGCCAGGAGTCCTGACACACCATAAAGCAACAGGGCCTTGCCCCATGGCGGAAGGTTACGCGTACCTCCATCGGTTTCAATTTTAGAGGCTATGGCAAAATACACAATTACGCCAACAGCTAACAGGATTACACCCACGAACAAAAAAATGCGGCCTTTAAATTTCATAAGCATTAAGTTTAATGCTAAAATAGGAAAATTTCCAAGGTGACAACGG
This sequence comes from Flavobacteriales bacterium, assembly GCA_035628535.1. GTDB lineage: Bacteria > Bacteroidota > Bacteroidia > Flavobacteriales_D > UBA2798 > DASPJQ01. The sequence continues at coordinate 4,944 of DASPJQ010000273.1, forward strand.
CCTGGAGCAACTGAATTTGTTTCCTGAAAAGCCGGGTTTTAAACAGTTTTGCGGTTCTCCATTCCATTCTTATCCCAACACTTTTTAACAACCCCCATACAGGTTTTTCATTACCTTGTCGCATACCAATTCCACCGGATGAAAAACCTGCTGAGCACCATCCTGTTTTTTGTTTTAATTACCGGCCTGTATCAACAAGCAAAGGCCCAGGACGCATACCTCAATGCCAACATTGCCGTAGCAGTTGATTATTCAGGGTTAGCCAATCACACCATTGGTTTCGGTATAGGCTTTCAACCCTGGGACGTGCGTGGCGACTATGTGAGTTTCCCGTTATTTGGTTTTACCGCCATGTACAATTACATTCCTGATCGCAAACTTTACGGCACAACATTCAATACATATTATTTAAGCGGTCCTTTTGCCTGCGGGCTTGGCATAAACCGTTACCAGGAAGATGACAATAGTACATATGGAATAAAACCCATGATTGGTATTTCCATTGCCCGCATTCACATCATGTTCGGTTATAATTTTTTCCTGAACAACAATAAAATCCCGGATTTTTATCATCCCACGTTCAACATTGGTTATTATTTACCCGTTTTCAAACGCAAGGACGAATGACCTTCCCCATTAATATAAAATTCGGTTCGGCTGAAATTTCATCGCACCTGGTGTTTGAATTGCTGGCATACACGCTTGGGTTCCGTTATTTTCTCAAACTGCGCAAAAACACCGTTGATGCAATAAGCAGCGAACACCGCGTGCTCATTTTAATTGCTGCGGCCATTGGAGCCATTTTGGGTTCCCGCGTACTGGGTTATTTTGAAACACCCGCGTTTTTTAAAGGCGAATTCTCTTTTATGGTTTTATACAGCAGCAAAACAGTTTTGGGCGGGTTGCTGGGCGGACTCATAGGCGTTGAGCTCTGTAAAAAAATAATCGGGGTCACTGTTTCTTCGGGCGATTTACTGACGTATCCGCTTTTACTGGGCATGATCATTGGGCGTATCGGGTGTTTTTTGGCCGGGCTTGAAGACGGCACGCATGGTATTGCAACCACTTTGCCCTGGGGCATTGATTTTGGCGATGGGGTTTACCGCCATCCCACCAACCTGTATGAAATAATTTTCCTGGCGCTGGCATGGGGTTTTATTTTTGTGATGGAAAAACGGTTTGAATTAACCAACGGATCAAAATTCAAGCTGTTCTTGTTCAGTTATTGTTTATTCCGTTTTCTTGCTGAGTTCATTAAACCCGTACAAACGTTCTCCTTCGGGTTCTCGGCAATACAGCTGGCCGCTTTGCTTGGTGTGCTGTATTATTATAAACTTATTCTTAACCCGGCATCATTGATTGCCAAACGTAAATATGCCTGAAAAAAATTATACCTATTATGACTTTACGCTGAGTCTTTGCCCGCATTGCCTCAAGCGGGTTGACGCCAAGATTATTTTTGAAGATGAAAATGTATTTATGCTCAAACGTTGTCCTGAGCACGGATATCAAAAGGTGTTGATTGCAAATGACAAGGAGTATTACAAAAACTGCCGGAACTACATAAAGCCAGGCGAAATGCCGCTTAAATACAATTCCACTACGCATTACGGCTGCCCGTATGATTGCGGTTTGTGTCCCGACCATGAACAACATTCCTGTTTAACTGTTATTGAAATTACCGACCGCTGCAATTTAACCTGTCCCATCTGTTATGCCGGATCATCTCCGCACTACGGCCGTCACCGCACAGTTGAAGAAGTGGAAAAAATGCTGGACATTATTGTGGCCAATGAAGGCCGTCCTGATGTGGTGCAACTAAGCGGTGGAGAGCCCACGTTGCATCCTGACTTTTTTCATATACTGGACATGGCCAAAGCCAAGCCCATTAAACATTTAATGGTGAACACAAACGGTATACGCATTGCCAAAGACGAGGAATTTGTTGCAAAACTTGCTTCATACATGCCCGATTTTGAAATTTACCTGCAGTTTGATTCCTTGCGCGAAGAACCACTTGTAAAATTGCGCGGTAAGGATTTGCGCGATGTGCGCATGAAAGCGCTGGAGCATTTGAACAAATACAATTTATCCACAACGCTGGTGGTAACCGTTCAAAAAGGACTTAACAACCAGGAGTTGGGAGATATTTTAAATTTTGCGTTAAAACAAAAATGCGTGCGCGGTGTAACATTCCAACCGGTGCACATTGCCGGCCGCCTTGAAGGGTTCAATCCTGAAACCGACCGTTATACCCTTACCGAGTGCCGTACTGATATTTTAAACCAGTTCAAACTGTTTTCTGAAAAAGACCTGATTCCGGTGCCGTGCAACCCCGATGCGCTGGTTATGGCCTATGCGATCAAGATTGATGATAATGTAGTACCGCTCACGCGCATGATTGATCCATCAGAATTATTGAAGTCAAGCGGGAACACCATTGTATACGAGCAGGACGAAAAACTAAAACAACATTTGTTCAAGGTGTTTACAACAGGCAATACGGTTGACAGCGCAACCAAGGATTTACATTCATTGCTGTGTTGTTTACCCGCCATTTCGGCACCTGAACTTACGTATGAAAACGTGTTCAGGGTTATTATTATGAGTTTTATTGACGCCTGGAATTTTGACGTACGGGCCATTAAAAAATCGTGTGTGCACATTGTGAACAAGGACGGAAAAATTATTCCCTTTGAAACCATGAATTTGTTTTACAGGGACGACAAGGTTAACCGGTTAAATGAGCTAAAAGAGGTATACAGTTGAAGGCAAGTGGAAAAATACAGTTGATCAACCTGATTGTTATGGGTGCTTACATGACAGGGCTTACCATGGCCCATGGCGGTAATGTATTGCTTGCAGGTATTGGCCCATTTTGCTGCACGTATTCATTAACCTCATTCTTGGAGCCTATTTTTACAGTACCGAAAAAAAAGAACTGGGCAAAACATTTGTCCTGTCGGCATTTACTGTGCTGCTTGTAGGGTTTTCATCGTGCTGGGGCGTATCAACGGCTGCGGGAGGCCTGAGGTTTTAAATGCTGAATGGAAAAATAATATTGATCAATTTTCTTATCCTTGTGGGGCATATGGGTTTGCTGGTGCTTTCCGTCCAGCCACGCGCAATGCTTACAAGCGTTATTCCCATAACCTTACAGTTGTTAACCAACTTTGTTTTATTCTTTGTATATTTAGGCCATGAAAACAAGGCGGTTGTACCAACTTTTTTACTGAATGCCGTTATTATCCTGTTAGTCGGGTACCCGGCCTGCCGGGGTTTGGCATCAGTTATAGGATCAGGAAGGCACCGGCCCTAAAGAATTATGAAACACGTAACATCCATAACCGGAATTAATTTTTTTGTGTTGCTGGTCGCGTTAGTGATACTAACCCCTATGGAGTTCAATAATTCTTTTGTGTATTTCATCCCGGTCATAGCACTTGTTGTTTTAAATTTCCTTGTTGGCACCATTTATTATTTATCCCGTGAAAGGGAACGGGCCAAACGTTTTATGCTTTCAGGGCTGATTGTTTTCGTCATAGGCAGTTCTTCGTGCGTAACCATTGTGCCGCGTGAACGCAAACCGAAACCGCCAAAGGAAAAGCCGGTTACCGAAGCCGTTGCCACGGTAACGTTTCCAGCCGCATTGGAGGGCCGTAAGGGCACTGTGCAACATAGCTACCGCACCAGCAGCGCAAGCGTTACCATACAATTGTTCGAATACGCCAATGTGGACGGTGATACGGTTTCACTTTATTTTAACAATAACTGGCTGGTGAAAGAATATGCCGTGGTAAAAGAAACCAGGGGTTTTGAACTTGAACTTAAACAAGGGCAGAACGATTTGTTGTTGTATGCCGAAAGCCTGGGGTCAACCCCGCCCAACACGGCCGCCATACGCATCATTGACGGTGATAAAGAAAAATTGTTTATTTTAAATTCAGATTACAGCCATTGCGGGGCGCTGCGTTTTTACAGAGAATAGGAATTAGCATGGAAACCAAGGAAAAAACTTACCGTATTTATTTTGACAAAGAAATTAACAGTGTGGTCATGGAGTGGAACGGTTACGCCACCAGTGACCAATTCAGGAAAGGCACTGAACTTATGCTTGAGCAACTGGTACACTTTGGTACAACAAAAGTGCTGGCCAACATCAAACGCATGACCATGATTGGCCTGGAAGACCAGCACTGGCTTGAATACAATTTTTTACCGCGCGCTTTTGGAGCCGGGTTCAGGGTTATTGCCATGGTAAAACCCGAGGCTTATTTCAGCAAAGTGGCGGTTGAAGAAGTGAACAACAGGATTGATCCCGCTAAACTTGTCATGGCTTTCTTTGATACTGAACAGGAGGCCAGGCAATGGTTGAAAGAACACTAATCTTGAAGTCATGAACCAATTCGCTTATTTCAATTTATTTTCGCCCTTGGAACAGGCCGATTTTGATTTGCTTATGCAGCGTACCAAACCGCGCAGCTTTAAAAAAGGCGAATCGTTGGTAGTTCCCGGTCAAACGCAAAAAGAATTGTATTTCATCAAAAGCGGGGTGCAAATGTCGTTTTTTGAAACTGACACGAACCTGCATGTAGTGGCTTTTACATATCCCCCCAACACTTGCGCCATTCCCGAATCGTTTTCATTCCAGCGCCCGTCAAACCATTCGCTGGTATGTTTAAGCAACAGCGAAATGGACGCCATTGCCTACGATGATTTGCAAACGGTTTTTTCTCAATCACGCGCGGTTGAAACCCTGTTCAGGCGTATGACCGAAGCCATTCTTGCCGGCATGATCAACAGGCACATTGAACTGCATTCCATGAGCATTGAAGAACGGTTCAAGGTGTTTTGCCAGCGCAGTTGGCATCTTTTGCAAATGGTGCCGCATAAGTACATTGCCAGTTACCTTGGAATAAACCCAACCAATTTCAGCAAACTGTTCAATTCCGTAAAGCTGTAAAAGTTGGTGTACACCAACATGGGAAAAAAGCCGTTTCACGACCTTTGTCAAAAAAAAGCATGGAACATACCTGGGTTGACAAAAACGAATATCCCTTTAAAGCGAATTATTACATTACAAACGAACACAAGCTTCATTACATTGATGAAGGAATGGGCGAACCCATTTTATTCGTGCACGGTACGCCTTCATGGAGTTTTGACTGGCGCCATTGCATAAAAGAACTCAGCAAAACGCATCGGTGCATAGCAATTGATCATATTGGTTTCGGTTTATCGGACAAGCCAATGGAATACAACTATTCCACCCGGAATCACAGTAAAACGCTGGAGAAATTTATTTTTGATAAAGGTCTTGAAAACATCACACTGGTTGTGCACGATTTTGGCGGACCAATTGGCTTAAGCGTTGCCATTAACCATCCCCAATGCATAAACCGCATTGTCATTCTCAACTCGTGGTTATGGAGCAGTGAGAATGATCCGGAATTCCAAAAATTCAAACGGATTTTGAAAAGTCCCCTGCTACCTTTTTTATACCGGAAATTAAATTTTTCAGCACGTTATATATTGCCAAAATCATTCGGACAAAAGAAATTGTCCAAACAGTTGCGTAAACAATATACGCAGCCATTTGCCAGCAGCAAAAAGCGCGAGGGCACATTGGCCTTCGCCAGGAGTTTGTTAACCGACCAGGGTTGGTTTGAAAACCTGTGGAACAAACGCGGGACCATTGAACACAAACCGGTTTTATTCATTTGGGGCATGGCCGATCCGGTGCTGAAACCTCATTTGCTGGACAAGTTCGTGTCGGGTTTTACACGTTCAACCGTTTGCAAACTTGAAGGATGCGGCCATTTTCCGCAGGAAGAAGAACATGCTGCGGTAGTAAACTGTATGAACCGTTTTATTGCAGGTGATAAATAGTTATCGTCCAGTATGCATTGCGTGGTACGTGAACGAAAAAGATGTTAAATGCACGGTTCGTCTAACGGAATAAACTGCATTTTTTCTATCTTGAGGTATGGAAGACGCGGAAACACTGGACGGTCCCGACCCGAAAAAGGAGCAGATAGCGGAAAAACTTATGGATGCACATGCTTTTTGGTTAAGGCGCAGGTTTTTTTTCAATGCGGCCGTGGGCCTTTGTGGTCTGATCCCCCTTATTTCTTTCATCAGTTTTTTTCCACAGGCAGCCTTACTTGGTGCCATAATTTGGGGCCTGGTGGCCAACGGGCTTTTTTCATTGGGTTATGCCATTGAATCCTATCATATCATCCGATCAGGCGGGTTAGGTGATTTAAAAACCACGCGCGAATACATGTTCTGGATGGGCACACTGCTTTACTGCGTTGTAACCTATATGACCGCCCTCTCGTTTTCAAATTCGTTTTTAGTATTTCCCTTTTTGGATTAATGTATGGCTGACACAATCGCACAATTTTTATGGTTCTTTATGTTTGTAACACCGGTAATAACTTTTCCGCTGGTTTACCCCTGTCAAAAGGGAACATGGTCCAAACCTTTGTAATTGGTCTTATACTGGCTATAATCTTTTCTTTTTTATGCTATTCCATAAGTCTTTCCATTGTTTTTAGAAATGGAATGGGGCCAGGATAATTATTGAAAATTATTTTTTATCTTTATAGCATTGCGCCTGTTAATCTTTATATTGCTTTTTTTGTTTCTAAACGCAACGGCCCAGGAAGACTCCGTACTGAAAATTCATTTTTTGTACGGATCAAAACCAAAACGCGGTTATAAAAAAACCGAGTGCAGGGTATTTGGCGGGCTTCATGGCGGGCATGTAACAGTTGAAATTGATAACGTGGATTATGGTTTTGGACCCAATGCCAAATTTCACGTGTTTGCACATCGCCACAACCACCACGGTTCATGGGGCTCATCGGTTACATTTGGCAGACCTCTGTATTCAAACGAAGACAAAGTCACCACTGTGTACATTCCCGTTACACCGGAGCAAAAAAAAGAAATACTGGCCCTGCTGCGCGGGTATATTGCCAATCCAAAAAGCCCGTACGATTATGCTTTTTTTGGCATGCGTTGCGGGGCGGCAACACACGATGTGCTTGGTGAAGCGGATATTCTTAAAAACCGGAAGCGCCATGCCTACGCCTGGTACTCATTTTATCCGAAAAAATTGCGCAGGCGTTTGTACAGGCATGCGTGCAGTCGGCACTGGAAAATTGAAACCCATGCCGGTAAGCCAAGCCGCAAATGGGAAAAAGACGGGTGGCGCATGAGAAGCAATATGAAATATTCATGTCTCAAATGAAAACAAAACACGTGAATAAATTCCACATGGCCATTAAAAACAATGAATTTTCACATAAAAAATGTTTACCTTGACACAAAAATAATCAGTATGCTCAGTACAAAATCGCTTCTTGAAACCGAAGGCATTTATTTTGGCGAAGAAACTATAACCGGTATACCCTGTCAAATAGGTTACATAAAAAAATTCAAGTGGTCGTGGATTGCCACGCAATTGAACGTGTTCGTGATCGTTGGCCGTATTGATAAAAATGCCGACAGAAAAACCATGGAAGATTTTTCTTCCGCGTGTTTGCAATATGCCATTAAGCACCACAAAGGTTGGCCGCGCGGTTTTCAATCGGCCGTAGGTTCTATTGCCATTTTGCAGGCGCCTGGTGCCGATGAGGAAACGCTTAATTTTTGCAGCAAGCTTTCAAAAAAACATTGGTCGGCTTTTGAAATTCCCGTATTTTACGATACAACGCGCAAAGAAGTCATTCGCTTTTTGAAAAATCCGGCATGGGGCGCTATTTATATGCCTTTTTTCAAGAACACCATTGATACTATAACCGGCAAAATGAACTGATGACTGTTGGCGATCGAAAAAAAGGTTTGTAAAATCATTGCCTTAAATGAAAACTGGTTCCGCTATGCATGCTGAAAACCGCAATTTTGGCCTTGACCTTTTTCGCGCTATTGCCATTTTGTGCGTAGTGCTGGTCCACAGTTCCCAATTTTTGAACGGTACCGTTTTAGACGGATTCCCGTTTTTCAGGATGGTTGACGGGGTAGATTTATTTTTTGTTCTGAGCGGTTTTTTAATTGGAGGAATCTTACTAAAGGAAATCAACAAACCTGGAACGTTTGGGACAAAACAATTATTTAATTTCTGGAAACGCAGGTGGTTCAGAACATTGCCTGCTTATTACCTGGTTTTAATTGTCAACTACTTTTTTGTAAAATACGCTTTGATTGCCGGAGACCTCAACCAGTTTTCCTGGAAAAATTTTGTGTTCCTGCACAATTTTGCTCAACCGGCCGTGGATTTTTTTTGGGAATCGTGGAGCCTGAGTGTTGAGGAATGGTTTTATTTGCTTTCGCCCGTCCTGCTCATTGTTTGCCTTAAATTTTTTTCACCTAAAAATGCCTTTGTAACGGTCACTATACTTATGCTTTTATTTTCGACCCTATACCGCATAGCAATACGCACAAACGACATCAACCATTTCTGGTTTGATGTGACTTTTCGCAAAATGGTGGTAACACGGCTTGACTCCATTGCCTTTGG
>DASPJQ010000274.1:0-4820 GCA_035628535.1 Flavobacteriales bacterium
CCATTTATGCCAATTTTAATGAAGATGATGCACAAAGCATAAAGGATACCGAAAAAGTCACCAACCATGATGTTAAGGCGGTTGAATATTTTTTGAAAGACAAACTGCGTAAACTCGGGCTTGAATCATACAGCGAGTGGATCCATTTCGGATTAACGTCACAGGACATTAACAATACTGCAATTCCGCTTTCGGTAAAAGAAGCGTTGCACACCGTTATTATTCCCCAACTGGAAGAGCTGCTGAGCATTATTCACCATAAGGCCACCGAGTACAAACACATAACGGTGCTGGCACGTACGCATGGGCAGCCGGCCTCGCCTACCAACCTGGGAAAAGAATTTTATGTTTTTTGTGAAAGGCTTAAAAACCAACTGCAACAACTGAAGCAACTGCCGGTGGGGGCCAAATTTGGCGGGGCCACCGGTAATTTCAATGCGCATACGGCCGCTTTCAAAGACATAAACTGGATTGATTTTGCCAATGAGTTTGTCAATAAAAACCTGGGACTTCAACGGCAACAATTCACCACCCAAATTGAACATTTTGACAACCTGGCCGCCCTGAGCGATGTTTTCAAACGCATCAATACCATTCTGATTGATTTCAGCCGTGATATCTGGATGTATGTAATGATGGAGTATTTCAAGCAAAAAATCAATCCAAAAGAAACAGGCTCATCGGCCATGCCGCATAAGGTGAATCCAATTGACTTTGAAAATGCCGAAGGAAACCTTGGTGTTGCCAACGCCATGTTTGAGCATTTTGCCGCCAAATTACCCATATCACGTTTGCAGCGCGACCTTACCGACTCTACCGTTTTGCGTAATCTGGGAGTACCTTTTGCCCATACGCTTATCTCAATTAAATCGCTTAAAAAAGGGCTTGATAAATTAACGGTAAACGAAGCCCAGATTGCAGTCGACCTTGACAACAACTGGGCCGTGGTAGCTGAGGGTATTCAAACCATTTTAAGAAGCATCGGGTATCCCGAGCCTTACGAAGCCTTGAAGAATTTAACAAGGCAAAACCAAAAAATCACTCCTGAAATACTGCATAAATTCATTGAGGAGCTGGAGGTACCTGTTAATGTAAAGACTGAATTAAAGGCACTTACACCATCCAATTATTGCGGGGTGTTTCCTGCATTCTAAGATTGGGAAGGTCGTTATCCTCTTAAAAACTATGTTTCCTTTCGGAACAATTTTTGTTGTATTTTAGATCAGTTATCTGGAATCACGCATATGAAATATTCATGCTCAATGAAGCATAAATTAAACATGAATACTCCATATGACTTTAAAAGATAAATGCATTAGCATTCATGAGTACCTTTAAAAACAAAATTATTGTACGAATAAATTATTTACATATGAGACATTTCCTGATTGCTTTCGCACTTTTTGCAGGATTTTATGCTGCAGCGCAAACCAACCCCGATGACCGTTCAAAGCTCATCAACCACTTACAGAACATTGATACTTCCAAATTATTCAGCCCCGAAGCGCAGAATAAATACAACGAAGGAGTGGCTGCATTTGAAGCGCGCAAGAACGATGAGGCCATTGCAAAATTCAGTGAAGCCATTACCCTTGAACCAAAATTTATCAAGGCGTATAACAACCGCGCCAGCATTTATTTTGAAATGAAAAAATACGATGAGGCCATTGCTGATTTTAAGAAAATAACCGAATTGACCGATACAGTTCCCAACGCCTGGTTTATGCTTGGCCAGGTAAATGATGCCAAAGGTGATTTGGCTGCCGCCATTGAGAGTTATACCAAAGCCCTTGAGAAAAAACCAAAAGCTGAAAGTTTTTATAACCGCGGGGTAGACTATTTCCAAACCAGCGAATACGATAAAGCCATTGCCGACTTTGACAAGGCCATTGGCATGAAAAGCGATTACGCCTATGCATACAATGACCGCGGGAGCGCAAAAAAAATGAAAGGTGATTTACCGGGAGCTGCGGCCGATTACAGCAGGGCCGTTCTTATGAACCCAAAACTCACGTTCGCTTACAACAACCTGGGTTCGGTTTACCGCGAGCAGAAGAAATACCAGGAAGCCATTGCCGAATACAACAATGCGCTTCGCTTCAAGCCTGACTATTATATTGCCATTAACAACAAAGGCATGGCCGAATTTGATGCTGTGCGGTATGAAGACGCTATAAAAACGTTTACCGAGTGCATAAAGCAAAAAGCCGATTACGCCTATGCGTATAACAACCGCGCAGCAGCCTACATTAAATTACAGAAATACAAGGAAGCAATTGCCGATTGTGATAAAGCCATTTCACTGTACCCTGAATATGGTGCGGCTTATTTAAACCGGGGCATAGCCCGCGAAATGATTCGCGACCTGGAAGGCGCCTGTGCCGACTGGCTGCAAGGCGCATCATACGGCATTGAAAGCTCGGAGCGTTACTATAACAGCAACGTATGCGAGGAGGTTCAGAAATACAAAGAACAACACTAGAAGGAAATCGAAAATAGAAAAATTTCAAATAGAGAAATTCAGAAAAACGACCATGAACAAATTAAATTTATATATCACTTCGGCTTTTTTGCTTTCATCACTCACGCTTAGCGCCCAGGTGAAAGACACCCCTTTTGAAAAAGATTTTTTCAAAGACAAGAAGGACGAGTTCAAGGAGGCCCGCAGCCAGTACAACGATGGTAAGGACAAATTTGACGAGGCCATGAAAGCCGAACAGGAAGGGTATTCAGGGTATAAATTTTTCCAGGAAGCCATCCCTTTGTTTGAAAAGGCCGAGGACTTCAATCCGAATTATTCCATGTTGAATTATATGCTTGGTTACTGTTATCTGCAAACCGACAAAAAATTCAAAGCGCTTGAATTCCTGCTCAAAGCACGCGAATTAAACCCTGCTGTTACACCCAACATTGATTATAATGTAGCGCAAGCCTATCACCTCAAATACCAATGGGACAAGGCCATTGAAAATTACCAGAAATTCAATGCGAACATTAAGAATTTAAAGGGTATAAAACCTGAGGAAATGCAGTTCCTGGCCAGTGATGTGACCAAACGCATTGAGCAATGCAAATACGGCAAAAAATACATGGAACATCCTGAACGTGTATGGATCGACAACCTTGGTGATAAAGTAAATTCAAAATTTCCCGAATACGCTCCCTTTATTTCGGCCGATGAGTCGGTATTGATTTTTACCGGCCGCAGGGACGATACCCAGGGAGGGGAAACCGATCCTGGTGACGGCAAGTTTTACGAAGACGCTTACATAGCCCGCAGGAATGCCAAAGGCGAATGGGAAAAATCAATGAACATGGGTGAACTCATTAACCACAAAACGCACGATGCACCGGCCGGCCTGTCACCTGACGGAAAAAAACTGTTTGTATTTTACGGCTGGAAAGGCGGTGGCGATATTTATTTTTCTGATTTTGTAAACGGGCAATATACCGAACCTAAAACCTGCGGCTCCAACATAAGTACCAAAGCGTATGAATCATCAGCTTCCATTTCATTTGATGGCAAGGAACTGTATTTTGCCGCCAACCGTGAAGGTGGTTTTGGCGAAGAAGATATTTACATGAGCAAATGGGATGAAAAAAAGAAAGAATGGGGGCCGGCCACCAACCTGGGCAATGTGGTAAATACCAAAGAACGGGAAACCGGTGTGTTTTTACACCCTGATGGCGAACATTTATACTTTGCATCGGCAGGCCACACCACCATGGGCGGATTCGATTTGTTTTGTTCAACCAAAATAAACGGTGCGTGGACCACACCGGTAAACATGGGATATCCCATTAATTCGCCTGACGATGACGTGTTTTTTGTTGTGTCTGGTAGCGGGCGTTACGGTTATTACGCTTCATTCAGGGAAGACGGGTTTGGTGAAAAAGACCTGTACAGGATCACTTTTTTAGGACCTGAAAAACCACCAATGACCAATGCTGAAGACAATTTATTGGCCAGTATAGCCGAACCAGTTAAACAAGTGGTAATTGAACCCAAAGTGGAAATCAAAACAAGCAACCTTGCTATTTTGCGCGGCACTATTCGCGATGCAAAAACACTTGAGCCGCTTGAAGCTAAAATTGAATTGATCAACAATGAAACCAACGAACTGGTGGCGTCATTCATGTCAGATGCTAAAAACGGCACCTACCTTGTAACGCTCCCTTCAGGAAAAAACTATGGTATTGCTGTTAAGAAGGATGGGTATCTTTTCCATTCTGAAAACGTTGATTTGCCTGCAGCGGCCGGCTACAAAGAATACCGTGTTGATGTATTGCTCAAAAAAGTGGAGGTTGGCCAGGCCATTGTGTTGCGCAATATTTTCTTTGACTATGACAAGGCCACGTTGCGCCCGGCATCAACAGCCGAGTTGGAACGTTTGACCAAGCTTTTGCAGGAAAATCCGACAATCCGCATTGAAATATCAGGGCATACCGACAGCCAGGGTGATAATGCCTACAACAAAAAATTATCAGGCAACCGGGCAAGTGCCGTTGTTGACTACCTTGTTGGAAAAGGCATTTCGGCCTCGCGCCTGGAGTTTGCCGGTTATGGCGAAGAAAAACTCATGGTCAGCGATGCTGAAATCATGAAAATGAAAACCAAAACCGAAAAAGAAGAAGCCCACCAGCAAAACCGCAGGACCGAGTTTAAGATTTTAAGCAAGTAAGAATTATTTAAATGTAAGAATGCAGAAGTTTGATTTGAGAAGCATGATTTAATTTATGTCAAAACACCTGATCATACTTCTTAAGTCAAAAATCTTGCTTTTCTTCCTTTTTGTTTGTACTGGCGTTTTCAGCCAGCA
>DASPJQ010000275.1:0-4823 GCA_035628535.1 Flavobacteriales bacterium
CCTCTGCTTTGTGCAGAAAGTTCATCATAGGTAACGGGAATAACTTCAATGTGCAAATCAATCCTGTCCAATAAAGGGCCAGAAATTTTACTCATGTATTTGGCTACCGATCCACCCGGGCACACGCATTCTTTTTCAGGATGGTTGAAATAACCGCAGGGACAAGGGTTCATGGCTGCAATCAGCATAAAACTAGCGGGATAATCGACTGTAAATTTTGCACGTGAAATAGTGACCCTTCTTTCTTCAATAGGTTGGCGCATGACTTCAAGGGCTGAGCGCTTGTATTCGGGCAATTCATCCAAAAATAAAACACCGTTATGCGCCAATGAAATTTCGCCCGGTTGCGGATTGTTGCCACCACCTACCAGTGAAATATCAGAACAGGTATGATGGGGTGCCCTGAACGGCCGTTTGGTCAGCAGCCCGGCTGCATTGGAAATTTTTCCCGCTACCGAATGTATTTTTGTTGTTTCAAGCGCTTCGTTAATGTTAAGCGGAGGCAAAATGGTGTGCAGGCGTTTTGCCAGCATGGTTTTACCGGCCCCGGGAGGACCAATTAAAATAACGTTATGCCCACCGGCCGCTGCAATTTCAAATGCGCGTTTAATGTTGAACTGGCCTTTTACGTCTGAAAAATCAACTTCATTGTCGTGCAATTGAGCAAAAAATTCTTTTTCCACATCAATTTTGAAAAGCTCGGGAGCAATGCCTTTGTCAAAAAATTCAATGACTTCGGTAATATTTTCTACACCATAAACATCTACACCGTCAACTATGGCCGCTTCAGGCGCATTGGCTTTTGGAAGTATAATACCTTTGAATCCCTGTTCTTTCGCTTTAAGCGCAATGGGCAAAGCGCCTTTGACTTTTTGCAGGGTGCCATCAAGCATTACTTCGCCAATCATGACATAGTTGCCAATGTTGGTTGCAACAATTTGTTCAGAAGCGGCAAGTATGCCAATGGCTATGGGTAAGTCATAAGCCGAACCTTCTTTTTTTACATCGGCAGGCGCAAGGTTTACGGTAATTTGTTTTTGAACAACCTTGTACTGGTTGTTTTTTAGGGCAGCGTGAATACGGTGCTGGCTTTCTTTGACTGCAGCATCGGGCAGGCCTACAATCAGGAAATTTACCCCTATACTGATGTTGACTTCAACCGTTACAATGTTGGCATTGATGCCAAATACGGCACTTGAAAATGTTTTGACAAGCATACTGTGTGTGTTAGTGTGTGTGTTAGTAACGGCACAAAGATAGGCAATAAATTGATTTATGGTCGTGCATTGAAATTGATTTGCTCCTGTAACGGCTGGCTTTTATCCCGTTAGCAGGGGGGAACGTTGAAAAAAAATGCCGAAACGGCCGGCAACAGACCGGAGGAAAAGTCCTGTTCCTGTAAGCCAAACCGCGTTTTGGTAAATAAAGAAAGGCCGGCCACGCCTTACTGTTTAATGCAGGCTAATGCTCTTATTACCACTGTAAATACGCTTTCCGGCTGTTTGAATACCTTTTTCCATGGCACGGAAATTGTTTCCCAAAAACGCGGAAACTTTTAAAACAGGGTATAAGCCTCTGGAAAAAACAGTATTATATTTCCCCGGCCATAGGGCCAAAGGCGTAAGAATATGAACAAGGGAGGCCTGTAATTTGAATAAAAGTTTTATTTTTACCGAACCACAACAAACTAAATCAGGATGAAAAAATTATTGACGCTTTTATTGGCCTCAGGGCTGGTTTACAATGTGAATGCGCAGGCCAAAGAAAAAGAACCTACCTGTCTTGAAGCTTACCAAAAAGCTTTTTTAGAAAGGGGATCTTTCCCGGTTGAGGATGGAACGTATAAATCGGTTGTTGTCAGCATAGTGACTAAAACAGGCACCGATTGCTTTTCAGGCAAAGCCAAGGTTGAGGCCAATTTCGTTACAGCTATTTATATCGCTTACGAAGACAATACCTATGAGTACCTGGACAAGAAATACAAAGGTGATACCAAGGCAAAAATCAACAACGGCATTACAGAACCGCTGGTGACGTTGGACGGGTCAGAAAAAATTTACGTGATTTTTACCGAGAAAATCAAACCCAAGAAAAAGCAATTCAAAAAGATTACGGGTCCTGATAAAAACTTTTGATAATTCAGCCACTCCGGTCGAAACAATTCAGGCATTGAATTTGTATAAGCGCGGGTGATAAAATAAACTGATTATGAAAAAATTTACCCTTTTTCTGATTTTACCGGTCCTGGTGGCATTAGCCGCTTTTACATTCCCCAGGAAAGATGACAATTACAAGGTGATTAAAGTAAACGGGCAAATTGTGGTCACCGCTACCGGAAAACCATTGGCACAGGGCGATATTTTCAAGGAAAATACCCCGCTTGATTTCGGCAGCCCCGAGGCAAAAGCAACCGTTATCAATGCCGAGAAAGGACGTTTTATTTTAACCAGTCAGGCCAAGTCGTCAAAAGCCAGCAACCTTATACCCGCCATAAACAACATTGCTTCACGCGGTGGAGCTGTTTTAACCATCATTGATCTGCAAAACCTGTTTGCCGGTAATTTTTGCGTGATTGAAAAAATGAAGGTTAAAATTGCAGCGCCTGATTATAAAATGAACGCTGACAATTTCTTTTACCTTCAGTACAAATACAAAGGAGAGGCCATCAACAAACCCATGTCGTATACTGGCGATTCACTGGTGATTGACAAAGTGGAATTGTACAAGGTAGATGGCAAGCCTATTACAGCGCCTGATGATACGCAGGTCACTTTATTTTTCCGTGATAACGTTAAAAAAACGGCAAAAACCATTTCAACGTTCAACCTGATTTTTCCCAATGAAAATGAGTTGAGGGAGGAAATTAAAATCATTATCAACGAACTGAAGACCAAAAACGCTTCGCAAAAAACCGATGAGGTGCTTTCATACCTTAACGAGTTTTACGGCAAAGCCGATCGCGACAATGTGCAGCCCTGGTTGCAAAAAAACTTTGCGATAAAATAAACCAAAAGTTTAGACTACTGATCCTTCCTTGAGTTTTTCTGCATTTTCGGCCATTTGCAAGGCGTCAATCATTTCCTGTATGTCACCGTTCATAAAAGGCCCAAGATTATAAATGGTCAATCCAATGCGGTGGTCGGTAATGCGGCCTTGCGGATAGTTATACGTGCGTATTTTTGCCGAACGGTCACCGGTTGACACCATGGTTTTTCGCTTGGCTGCACGTTCCTGCATGCGTTTGTTGTATTCGGCTTCAAATAAACGCGTACGCAACACGGTAAGCGCTTTTTCGTAATTTTTAATCTGTGATCGTTCCTCCTGGCATTCTACAACAACACCCGTTGGAACGTGTGTTAAACGTACAGCCGATTCGGTTTTGTTTACGTGCTGGCCTCCCGCACCCGATGCACGGAATACATCTTTTTTTACATCGGTCATGTTGAGTTGCACGTCCACTTCTTCGGCTTCGGGTAAAACAGCCACTGTTACGGCCGATGTGTGTACACGGCCTTGAGCTTCGGTTTCAGGTACCCGTTGCACACGGTGCACACCCGATTCAAACTTGAAAATTCCATAGGCACCCGGAGCATTTACCAAGAATGAAATTTCCTTGTAACTGCCGGGAATACCTTCGTTCATGACAATTAATTCGGTAGGGAGATTATTTTGGTCACAATACCGCTTATACATGCGGTACAAATCGCCCACAAAAATTCCTGCTTCATCGCCACCGGTACCTGCACGTATCTCAACAATGGCGTTGCGGTCGTCTTCAGGGTCTTTGGGTATAAGCAGGTATTTTATTTCGTCATCCAGTTTTTCCTTGCGTGCGATAAGTTCCGTTAACTCTGCTTTGGCCATTTCCAGGAACTCTTCATCTTTTTCGGTGGCAAGCACTTTTTTGGAACTTTCAATGTTGTCAATAACATTTTTGTATTCCTTATAGGCATCCATCAGCGGTTGCAAATCCTTGTATTCTTTATTCAGGGCCACATATCGTTTCATATCGGCAATAATGCCGGGGTCAACAATGAGTTCGCTTACTTCATCGTACCGTATTTTGATGGCCTCAAGGCGTTGTATTAAATCATTCATATTTAATTAGCTTATAAGCTAACCAGCCAATGGCTAATTAACTATTCTTCGTATTCAAATTCCCCTTTAATTGTTTTAATGGTTAGCTTTTTCTTTCCCTCCGGATCCGGCAAAGAATCGACCCTTCCCACAATTTGTGCTTCAATGTTAAACTCTTTGGCAATGTCAATAATGGTTTGTGCATGCTCACGGTTGCAATAAAATTCAAACCTATGACCCATGTTAAACACTTTATACATTTCTTTCCATTCGGTTTTTGATTCTTCCTGGATGAGTCTGAACAAGGGTGGAGTATCAAATAAATTGTCCTTAATCACGTGTACATTGTCAACAAAATGCAGTACTTTGGTTTGACCGCCTCCGCTGCAATGCACCATGCCGTTTATTTTTCCTTTCAGTTTTTCCAATACATGTTTTACAACGGGCACATAAATGCGGGTTGGGGAAAGCACCAGTTTTGCCGCGTCCATGAATTTACCGTTGCCAATGTCAATTTTATCGGTCAGTTTTTTCGAGCCAATGTATGTAACTGCAGGGTCTGTATTGTTATCATATGTTTCAGGAAATTTTTCACCCACTGCCTTATGAAATACATCATGGCGGGCCGAGGTCAGCCCGTTACTACCCATGCCACCGTTGTATTCATTTTCATAAACGGCCTGCCCAAATGAAGCAAGGCCTACAATTACATTACCGGCAGCAATGGTGTGATTGGATATAACGTT
>DASPJQ010000276.1:0-3128 GCA_035628535.1 Flavobacteriales bacterium
GTTTGGGATAATGGGTACGTGCATAGGAAAGGTCTTCGGTGATCTCAATAAATAAATTACTCAACTCATCGGGATTATGGTTGTTTGCCTTATATGCGTTTTCAAATTTCCGCCACTTATCCTTGTTTTGGTTTATGAAGGATGTTTCTTTCAATGCCTGCCCCTTATTTTTTGGTGTATATAAAAATAAAATTTTTATCTTAGCTGCGTACAACAAACAGTGATTTAGTGAAAAATTTTGATCTTGTAACCTCCCATAATATTACAATTGAATATCAATTGGCTAGTATACTGGAGCGTTTCCTGGCCCTTTTTATTGATCTCTGTATACTCTTAGTCTGGGCCTGGGTTGCTTCGGGCATAGCCCAATCATTCAGCCGGGGCTCCTATTACGACAGCAGTTACAGCGATTATGAGCTTTATTTTTGGATGATTTACAGCTTTATATTCTGCCCGGTGTTCTTTTTTTACAATTTATTTTTCGAAATATTTGCAGGCGGTGCCTCACCAGGGAAAATGATTATGGGCATTAAAGTCGTGAATTTTAACGGCCAAAATCCCAATATCAGCGAGTGTTTTTTACGGTGGACCTTCAGGCCGGTTGAACTTTTCCTTACGGCAGGGGGGCTTGCCGCCATTTTTGTTTCTTCAAGCGAAAAGGCCCAGCGCATTGGTGACATGGTAGCGCGTACAGTGGTGATCAAATTGCGGCCTACGCTCAAGTATTCGTTAAAAGATGTTATGAGCATAAAAACCAGCAGTGAATACCAGCCCAAAAACCACCAGGTGGTCAAATTTACCGAGTCTGAGATGCTTTATGTAAAAAATTGTATTGACCGGGCCAGGCGTTACCCCAATCCCGCTTCGCGCAAATTGCTGCAGGAACTTACTATGAAAATTTGCGAGCAGCTCAACATCAAAGAAATTCCCGAAGCCAAAAAACAGCCCGATTTTTTACGCGGGCTTATACAAGATTACGTGGTATTAACCCGTTCCTGATTTATGCCTAAACTCATTCTGGTACCTACGCCCATCGGCAACTTAAAAGACTTGACCTATCGGGCAGTAGAAATACTAGGTGGTTGCGATTTTGTGATTTGCGAAGATACCCGTGTGAGTGGGCGGCTCTTGCAACACTACAACATTCAGAAACGCCTTGTTTCATTTAACGTTGTCAATGAGCACAAAATGGTTAACAAAATGGTAAAGGACATACTGCACGCCCATACCGTATGTTTTGTAAGCGATGCAGGGACACCGGCAATAAGCGACCCCGGCTTTTTATTGGTGCGTGCCTGCATTGAGTTGAACATTGAGGTGGAGTGTCTGCCGGGGGCAACAGCATTTGTTCCTGCACTTGTTGTATCGGGTTTTCCCATGCATAATTTTATTTTTGAAGGTTTTTTACCGCACAAAAAAGGGAAACAAACAAAAATTAAAGAACTCATTGGCCAGGAGCGTACCGTTATTTTTTATGAAAGCCCTCACCGGTTGGTCAGCACCCTTACCATGATGAACGAATTGCTGGAACCCGGGCGCAGGGTTTGCGTTGCCCGCGAACTTTCCAAAATGTATGAAGAAATAAAGCGCGGAACGGTGGCCGAAGTGCTGGGCCATTTTAGTGCCAAAGAGGTAAAAGGTGAAATTGTTTTAATTGTAGCGCCCCATGAATAAGTGGTACCTGTTAACATGGACTCTATTATTGGTTTCATGCAAGGAAACGAATGAAAAGAAAGCGGCCATTGCACCGCCACCGGTGAAAAAAGATGTAAATCTTGTATGGATGACCGATGGGACCGACACCAGTGAATATAAGAATGGAGACATTTTGCTTATAAAAAGCAAAAGTGATCTGAGTCCGCCAATAAGCCTTGCCACCGGTTCTGAATACACACATTGTGCTGTATTCTGGCAACCTAAGTTCAGGCGAAATGACAGGGCGGTTATCATTGAAGCCAACCAAGGAATCCAATTCACCCCTTTTAAGGAGTTTATACAAGAACGCGATGGAAGTGTATTGCTGGTCATGCGGTTAAAAGAGCGTGATAAAAAAATTAATAGAAAAAAAGAGCATGATTTTTTTGAAAAGGCACTCAGATGGGCAACCAGGCCGTATGATGGGGAATTCAGGTGGAGTGATGACCGTTTGTATTGCAGCGAACTCGTTTATAAATTATACAGTCATATAGGGATCAGGCTTTGCCCGCTTAAAAAACTCAGGGATTATGACCTTTCGTCTCCCCTGGTGAAAACCGAACTGGAAAAGCGCTACGGAAAAAACATCCCTTACGAAGAACCCGTTGTTGCCCCGTCAGACCTGATCTATTCACCCTTGCTTGATACGGTTTTTTATATAAAATGAAGGCGGTTGTATTGAAAAAATACGGAAATGCAGCCGATGCATTCAGTTATACCGAAGTAAATGAACCGGTAGTTGGCAATGATCAGGTAAAAATAAAAGTTGAAGCATTCGGGTTGAATTTTGCCGATGTAATGGCACGCAAGGGTTTGTACCGTGATGCTCCGGCACTACCCGCTGTATTGGGATATGAAGTTGTGGGAAAAGTTGTAGAGCAGGGAAGTAATGTAAAAAAGAACTTTATAGGGACAAGGGTAGTCGGATTCTCGCGTTTTGGCGGTTATGCCGAATATGCGGTAACCAGCCATATGGCTGTTGTCCCGGTAAGCGAAACTGACGAAGCAGGAAAACTCCTGGCGTTGGCAACGCAATATTGTACGGCATACTATGCTGCCTTTGTGGCCACCACTGTTCAGCCAGGCGATGTTGTGCTCCAGCATGCGGCTGCCGGTGGGGTGGGCACTGCACTTACGCAGTTGTGTAATTTAAGAGGGGCGGGTGTAATTGGACTAACGGGCAGTGACGCAAAAAAGCCATACTTGACCGAAAACGGTTGCCTTGAAGCGATCAACTATAAAAAAGAGGACTATGCAGGCGTTATAGCAAAAAAATATAAGGCAGTCGATATAAGTTTTAATTCAGTGGCCGGTTCAACGTTTAAAAAAGATTCAGGGCTGCTGAACAAAGGCGGACGCCTGGTTTGTTATGGCGCTGCCGAACGCATGAATGGCAAATTCGGTTTTTTATCAACCCTGGGTTTTGTTTTCAA
>DASPJQ010000277.1:0-2185 GCA_035628535.1 Flavobacteriales bacterium
TACGTGCTCACCGAAATGCCTTTGGCAAAGAACAGGAAATACAATACAAGCAAAAGTGTGAATGCAAGGTAAATAAACACCACTTTTTTCCTGCTTTTCAAAAGCTGGCTCAATAATCCGCTTATTAAATCGCCAACCGAAAGACCAATATAAGCGTACATAATGGCCACACCGTTCACCACACCAACCTCTTTTCCATCAACTATGTTGGGTACAACACCCAATGCAGGTGCAAATACTTTTTGCGAATTGAAAACTAAAATTCCAATGACATACCAAACCGGAACACCAATCAAAATACATTTTAAATACTTCGGAAAATTTTTACGGGTGAACAACATGGCCATGTTTCCCTTCTTCACATTTTCTGCGGCCGCTTTTTTAAACATACCCGATTCCATGGAGCCCACGCGCATGGCCAATAAAAGTAATCCCATGACACCACCCAAAATATAAACGACCTGCCATCCCATTAATTCGTAGCCAAACGTGTTATTTACCCAATCAGCCAAGCCCTGGCTGTTGCGGTGCACCATTTCGGCAGTAACAGCGCCCAAAGCGCCAAACGTAACAATAACCATGGTGCCATAACCACGGTTTTCTTTGGTCATTAATTCGGCTACAAGCGTAATGCCCGCTCCCAATTCACCGGCCAACCCTATGCCCGCAAGCAGCCGTGTAAAAGCGTATGCATTCACGTCAAATACAAAAGCATTAATGATATTGGCAAGCGAGTAGAGCAGGATGGAGCCGAATAAAACCGTTAAGCGTCCTTTTTTATCGCCAAGTATGCCCCACAATAATCCCCCAATGAGCATGCCTATCATTTGCATGTTGAACAGGAAAATGCCCGTGTTGGTAATAATGTCTTCCTGCGCCTTGGTTGCATGCGGCATAAATGATTCAAGGCTTTCCTGCTTTACTATGCCGAATAACGTAATGTCATATATATCGACAAAATAACCCAATGAGGCAACAATGAGAAGTAAAAGGGTTTTGCGGTCCATGGGGGTTAAAGATAATAGTTAATCGTTTATTTGTGAGTAAGTAAATCCTGTAAATCGTTTTTCGTTCTCCGCAAAACATTTGTATTGTAGTTCTACACAGCGTTGTGCTATGTGTATTTTTCAGCGTTATTCAAACCACGCGCTTGCAGGTAATGCTATTACGCCCACACACGCGGCACAACGCACTGCAAGACGAAGAGCGGACAATGAAACACACTCATTTAACAGCCGTTCCGAATCACACTCACACCCGACTACCACTGCTTACTGCTGCTGTTTATTTCAACCGTTGAGCAATGCATTCACATGCCTGTTCCAACAAAGAATATACATTCTCAAAACCTTCATCGCCTCCATAATAAGGATCGGGAACGCTCATGCCTTGATCGGGGTAAATCTCATCCAGGATAAGTTTTACCTTGGCCTTATCGGTTTCGTTGCGGGCCAGTCTGATAATATTCTGGTAATTTGAAGCATCCATGACGTATATCCTGTCAAAATTGTCAAAATCGTTCACGTTAAATTGCCTTCCAATCAACTGACTGATATTGATACCGTATTTTTGTGCCATGGCTATTGCACGATCATCGGGGTTTTCGCCTACGTGGTAATTAGCCGTACCAGCCGAGTCAACCAAGCCCTTGATTTTGTGCTTTTCCAGTTTATGGCGCATAATGCCCTCGGCCATTGGCGAACGGCAAATATTTCCCAAACAAACCATTAATACCTTCATTTTTCCGTTTTTTGCGATACAATAATAGTTAAAAACTTCGCATATAGCCGGCCTTTCTGGTGTCAATATGTCGTAATTTTAACCCTGGAAAGAAATTTGAAGAACAGGGTTCAATGTTTAAAGTTCAATGGAATCAAAAAATTAATATATTTTGCAAATCCTTTAAACCTTGAACGTTAAACTTCAAACCTTGAATAAATACTAATTTTTAAAATAATTATCACTTATGGCACTTGAATTTACTGACGGCAATTTTGCCGAATTAGCATTGAAATCTGACAAACCTGTAATGGTTGATTTTTGGGCTGAATGGTGCGGGCCATGCCGGCTGGTTGGACCCTTTGTTGAAGAATTGGCCAAAGAATACGATGGAAGGGCACTTGTTGGAAAAGTAAACGTTGACAACAACCCTGGTCTTTCAGGCCAGTTTGGTGTGCGCAATATC
>DASPJQ010000278.1:0-16366 GCA_035628535.1 Flavobacteriales bacterium
CGGATTTTTTTTGATCATCTCAATGAGTTTTGAGATCTGGTCAATGTGCTTTCCATCGGGCGTGGGCCAACTCCTCCATTGGTAACCGTAAACAGGTCCAAGGTTGCCATTCTCATCGGCCCATTCGTCCCATATGCCAACTCCGTTATCTTTTAAATATTTAATATTCGTATCGCCCTTTAAAAACCATAATAATTCATGGATTATTGAACGCAAGTGCAATTTTTTGGTGGTCAAACAGGGGAACCCCTGCTCAAGATCAAACCGCATTTGGTAACCAAAACAGCTAATGGTTCCGGTACCTGTACGGTCATGCTTTTGGGTGCCTTTGTCAAGTATGTGCTGTAAAAGATCTAAATACTGCTGCATGGATGCGAATTTCGGTAAAATGCCTGAAATTAAATTGGTTTTTAAGTCATTTTATTAACGCATGGGCATACCATAAACGCCTATATTTACAAGGCATTGCAAGGCGATTTCCAACATATCAACATACGGCTGGCCGCTAAAAGCGACATGGCTGACATAGCCCGCATATACAACCAGGCCATTGACCTGGGTTATGTCACGGCCGATACGGAACATGTTACAACCGAATCGCGCAGGGAAATGTGGGAAACCATAACGCAAAAACACAACCGCCCGTTTTGGATAGCACGCGATTATACCAATACCATTGCGTTTTTTTATTTCCGCAATTTTTATGACCGGCCGGCTTACCGCATTACTGCCGAAATCGGTATTTACATTGACGCAAATCACCGCAGGAAAGGATTGGGCCAATACCTGTTGAATTATTGCATGAGCCAGGCTCCTATAATAGGAATTGAAAATGTACTCGCTTTGATTTTCGCATCCAATAAAAATTCAATTGCCTTGTTTGAAAAAAACGGTTTTGAGCAAAAAGGCGAGTTCCCGGGGCTGGCTAAGGATGAAAAGGGATATAACGACTTAATTATTTTTCTCAAAAAAACTTAATGTGCGGTATGTACAACTTCTTCAGCGTTAATCAAGCTTTTTTACAACTGTCCATCCGTATAGCCTGATTACTTTCCAAAACCAATGTTTCCATTTATCCAATGAATTTTTTGCGCCAAATAAGCAAAGGAACCATGCCGGCAGCTATACTGCCAATTAGTACATACAGAATGTTATTTACGTCCCGGTCAATGATACCAAGCCCTGCCAGCCAAATAAATATCAGCCTGAACAGGATATTGAAATTGTTGAATATGCTTCCGCTACGCCCCATCATACGGTTGGGCACACGCTGAAACAACCAGGTGGTACGCGCAATGCGTATTCCTGCATTTGTCAACCCGTATAAAAAAGAACTTAAAAAATAAATAAAATGATTGGGCAATACAATGAGCAACGCCAGAAGCAAAATGGCAACGCCCATGTAAACCATTATAAGCGTACTTTTGTGCATATACTTAAGCAAACCGGTAGTGGTAAAACCCGCAAAAATGGCCCCACCGGTATAAAACAATTCCCCAATGGCAACAGTGCCTACGCCTGACAACAGCTTTTCATCGGTATAAACCTGCATTACATAAAAACCGAAAACGATGAGGGTAGCAAATACAATATAGCTGCACACCCCGAAAACGAATATGGTTTTATGCTGCAACAGGAAATTGGCCCCGTTTTTCATACGCTCCAGTAAACCCGACATATCAACGGCATCTTTTTTTACGGGCGTGTACGTTATGGTGAAAATGATGAAAGCGCTTATAACATATGTAAGGCCGTCAACCAAAAAAACATAGTGTAGTGGCCAGGGCCTTAAATAAACAACCCCATTGTACGTAATACCGCTTAACACCATAGCTGCTGCAACCCCGGCCAGCATGGAAGTTACCTGGCTTTGTATTTCAATACGCGAACTTACATTCCCATAATCTTTTTCAGAAATCAGCTCATGCGTAAAAGCGTACAAAGCCGGATAATGCAAATTGTAATTCAAAATGGTAAACACAAAAACAGTGCTTACCAGAAAATTGTTGGTAAGCCCATCCATAAAACCCTGCACCGAAGCGGTGAGCAATACAACCGTCCCAACAATGTTCAATACAAAAAACAGCCATTTGCGGTTGTAGCGGTCAACCAGGGTGCCTGCATATGGGCCCCAAATAAGTACGGCCAACGTTACATACAGGAACAACTGGTTATAAACTTCTTTAATACCCAGTACATTGATGAACCAAACAGGAATTGCTATCATGCTTATACCCTGCGCAAAACCCGAAATGGCATTGGCGGCAATTAACCGGTTAAGGGCACTGGCATTGTGCATGCGCTAAAGATAAGCTGTATTTATGTATTTTAGCAAAGGTGGAAAATAAAGTCGCAAAAAAATACACCCTTCTGCAAGCCCGTACAAAAATGGAAAGCTGGTGCGCTTACCAGGAACGAAGTCATTTTGAAGTGAAAGAAAAATTGTACGCCTGGGGACTTTATGCCACCGAGGTGGATGAAATAATTGGTCACCTCATCACCAACAATTATTTGAATGAACAGCGGTTTGCCGAAGCCTTTGTAAGCGGAAAATTTAAAATCAAAGGCTGGGGCCGCACTAAAATAAAACAAGCCTTAAAACTCAAAAAAGTGAGTGAACCGAATATAAAATATGCGTTTCAACAACTTGATGAAGGCGAATACCGGCAAAAACTAAAAACGATTGCAGTCAAAAAAAATAAACTTATTAAAGAAAAACATCCGCTTAAACGCAAATACAAATTGATCACTTATTTATCGGCTAAAGGATTTGAACACGAACTGGTAAACGAAGTGGTAAAGGAAATTTTACAGCATGATGAATAACCTTGAAACATATGCCTTTTTTGCTTTGTTTACCAACAATGGTTATGCGCACGGATTCAGGCCTGCAGTTGCTTATTCAAAAAAACTGAAAGAAATACCCGTATGGGAATTGCCTTCATTGACCAAACCGGTTGTACCAATTATTTCCTATGACCTGAAAAATGTGCTTGAAAAATTAACGTCACACAATAAAATCAACTGGCCTATCAGAAATTTAGTTTTTGTTTTACCCGATGAATTCAGGTTTGTTTCTGCGAATGAAATAAATCAGCTGATGGAAAGCGGAAACCAAACCCTGGCCGAAGTGCACATTCAACCAAAGGTATCAAAACAAACGTACATTGAAAATGTCAACAAACTTAAACACCACATACAACAGGGCGACATTTATGAAGTGAATTATTGCGTTGAGTTTTTTGCCAACAATGCCGAAATTGATCCGTTTTCGCTTTTTAAACAATACAACGCCCTTTCACGTTCACCCATGGCTTGTTTTGTCAAATACAACGATATTTACATTATTTGCGGAAGCCCTGAACGGTTTTTAAAACGCCATGGCAATACATTAATAAGCCAGCCCATAAAAGGTACACGAAAGCGAAGTGTAAATGATGCGGAAATGATCAGGGAACTGGAAAACGACCAAAAAGAAAGAGCCGAAAATGTTATGATTGTGGATTTGGTGCGAAACGACCTTTCACGCCTTGCCAAAAAAGGGAGCGTTCATGTTGACGAACTATGCAAGGTGTATACATTTGAAACCGTTCATCAAAGCATTTCAACCGTGCGCTGCGAACTGAGAGAAGATGTGGGTTTTGAAACCATACTGCGGGCCACATTTCCCATGGGATCAATGACGGGCGCGCCCAAAATAAGCGCCATGCAACTGATAGAGGAAACCGAAAATTCACGCAGGCAACTTTATTCAGGAAGTACGGGTTATATTTTGCCCGGTGGCGATTTTGACCTGAATGTGATCATACGCACCATGCTTTACGACCGCAAAAACAAGTATCTTTCGTTCATGGTGGGCAGTGCCATTACAGCCGTATGCGACCCGGAAAAAGAGTATGAAGAATGCATCATAAAAGCATCGGGAATGGTAAAAGCATTAAATACAAGCCTGGTTTGAGCAAAACGTTTGGAAATATAAAAAAACAGGTTGCCGATTGTATTGAAGGCAACAAAACAGGTAAAAAGAAGTTTTTACTCGCGGTCAGCGGTGGTGCCGACAGCGTATTACTTGCGCATGTATTTCATGCATTGAAATTAAAATTCGCTATTGCCCATGTAAACTATAGCCTAAGAGGGAAAGAAAGCCATGCGGATGCCGTTTTTGTTAAAAACCTTGCAAAAAAACTGGGCGTTGATTTTTATTACAAAAAGATAAATACAAAAAAAGCAATACAAAAAGGTCAGTCGGTACAAATGGCCGCACGCGAAATACGGTATGCTTTTTTTGAAGAAATTTTACAGGAAGAAAAAATCGACTATATGGTTTTGGCGCACCACGCCAGTGACCAGGTTGAAACGGTGCTGCTGAAGTTATTCAGGGGTTGCGGTATTGACGGGTTAACTGGCATGCAGGAAAAAAACAGTAATAAATTAAGGCCCATGCTTGGCGTGCCCCATGTCGAAATCAAAAAGGCCGTGAAAGAGATGAAAATTGCGTACCGTACCGATTCAAGCAATTTAACCAGCCATTACAAACGTAATTTTTTGCGCAACGAGGTAATGCCTCTACTGAAAAAAAAATGGCCCGGCCTTGAACAAACCTTGTTGCGAAACATTGAAAATTTTAAAGCCGTTAGGAAGTTATTACCCGAACAAAGTCCCGTTGATTTTACAAAACCGTTTGAAATAAATTCCGACTCGCTTATAAATGATCCTGTTTTAAGGGAGTCATTTATAAAGGCGGCATCAAAACAAAGGTTCCAGCTTAACGCCTTAAAAAAACTGGTCGCAAAAAAAACAACCGAATCCAAATCATTAAAAGGTGTTGGCGGTGTGCTTGAATTTAAAAACAACCGCATTGTTTACCGCCCTAATAACCATCAGGATGCACACACACCAATTGAGCCTGAGCTACTTCTGAAAAAAAACAACGTAACCATCACGGGTTATGATGCCGGTTTTATTAAAAGTCGGTCTGAACGCATTTCAAAATCCAGCATTAAGGGACAACTCAGTTTGAAAAAATGGGAAACAGGAACAAAAATGGTTCCCCTGGGCATGAATGGTTCAAAAAAAATAAGTGATATCCTGGCCGGCCATAAGCTTTCGGTTTCTCAAAAAAAGAACGTGTACGTATTGTGGGATGAGGAAAAACCCTTATGGTTATTGGGATTGCGCATTGACAACCGTGTAAAGCTAACAGGAAACGAAAAAGAAAGTGAAATTTTAAACCTACGGATCGTTTAAACAAAAAGTCCTTTTTTTTGTTTCATTTTTCGGCCACTTTATTTCTTCGTAAAAACTTAAAACATACTTTTTTTTTACTTAAATTCGGTTAAACCCATCAAAAACCGAAAAGATATGGAAGCATCTGTATTAATTCAAAAAGAAGAGGTGGCCCACCTCCGTTTCCCTGACGAGGAAGTACTGGACCAGGAAGACGAAAGAAAGGCCCTTCGGAGAAAATTAGAACAGGCCACTGCCCTTGGTAACACCGACCACGGTAAAATCAAGATCTATTTCAGGGACAATGAAGGCGTCAAAAAGGTGGAAACCACCATTTGGGCCACGGGTGACAAAAATATTGTCCTCAAACAGGGTATCACTATTCCAATTAAGCGTATTATTGATGTAGAATTGCTTTGAGTTCCGGCATTAAAGGAATTACCGCAGATTTCACAGATTAACACAAACAAAACCAATTTAATCATAGTGTTTTACCGTGTTTTCTGAGTCCATGCGTGATTCATTTAAATATTCCCTGGTTACTCGTGCACTTCACTAGTAAAACGCTCTTTCCACTCTTTTTCATTTGCCTGAATTTTAAGAAAATTCAAAATCTGCGCATATCCGTGAAAATCTGTGGCAAAGGCCTTGTAATTATTTTATGAGAATTGGAATTGTATGTTACCCTACCTTTGGCGGTAGCGGTGTTGTAGCCACCGAACTGGGAATAGCCCTCGCAAAAAAAGGACACCAGGTACATTTTATAACGTATCATCAACCTGCCCGTCTTGATGTACTGCACCACAATATTTTTTACCATGAAGTGCGCGTGAGCGACTACCCCCTGTTTGATTACACACCTTACGAACTGGTATTGACCAGTAAAATTGTAAACGTGGTGAAATATGAAAAACTGGATATCCTTCATGTACATTATGCCATACCGCACGCATCGGCCGCCTACATGGCCCAGCGCATTCTTGAAGATCAGGGCATAAGCATACCGTTTGTGACCACGCTTCACGGGACCGACATAACGCTTGTTGGAAAAGACGCTTCGTTTGAACCGGTCATTACATTTTGCATAAATAAAAGCACTGCGGTTACAGCCGTATCAGAAAGCCTTAAACTGGATACATTCGCGTTTTTCAATGTATCCCGCGAAATAGAAGTAATTCCCAACTTCATTAATAATGAGCAATACAAAAATATTTACGATGCCGGTTTACGCAAGCGTTACGCCCCGCGCGGTGAATTTTTAATTTCGCACATTTCAAACTTCCGCAAAGTAAAACGCATTGAAGACGTGGTATTGGTTTTTGACCAGATACGCAAAAAAGTTCCGGCCAAGTTATTGCTGGTGGGCGATGGTCCCGAACGAAGCGTCATTGAAAAAATGTGCCGCGAAATTGACATTTGCACCGATGCCATTTTGCTTGGCAAACTGCAATCAACCAAAGAAGTGTTGGCCATAAGCGATTTGTTTTTGCTTCCTTCTGAAACCGAAAGTTTTGGTTTGGCCGCATTGGAAGCCATGGCAGCCGGGGTTCCCGTTATTAGTACCAATACCGGTGGATTGCCCGAAGTGAACGTTGACGGGGTTACCGGTTTTGCAGCCGATGTGGGCGATATTGATTATATGGCCACAAACGCATTAAGCCTGCTGCAGGACAAGGAAAAAATGGCAACATTCAGGCGAGGCGCATTGGCGCAGGCGCAAAAATTCGATATGGGCGTGATTTTGGGCAAGTATGAAGAATTGTATGACAAGGCGCTGCAAACTACGTTAAAAAACACCCTTCTTTGAACGCTGTAAATAAACCATGAAACCAACTTTTTTCGCTACACCGTATGAATTCAGGAAATGGTTGAAGAAAAACCATAAAACAGAAAAAGAACTGCTGGTTGGTTTTTATAAAGTTGACAGCGGTAAACCTTCCATGACATGGTCCCAATCGGTTGACCAGGCGCTTTGTTTCGGATGGATTGACGGTGTGCGTAAATCCATTGACGATAAAAGTTACACCATACGTTTTACACCACGCAAACCTGGCAGCATATGGAGTGCGGTTAACATTAAAAAAGTAGCCGAACTCACCAAACAAGGCCTTATGCAGGAAGCCGGCCTGGAAATTTTCAAAAAACGTTCGGAAAGCAAATCTGCGGTATACGCATATGAACAGGGAGAAACCAAACTCACACCGGCTTTTGAAAAACAACTCAAGGCCGACAAAAAAGCCTGGGGCTATTTCCAGGCCCTTGCTCCCGGCTACCGCAAACTTTCAATACGCTGGGTCATGAGCGCCAAACAGGAAGCCACCCAAATCAAACGGCTGAACATGCTTATTGCCGACTGTAAAGCCGGTACCAATCAATGGAAAAATAGTAAGTACGCAAAAAAGTGAAGCAATTACTTATTTTGATTTTGACCACACTATATTTTGTTTTTTACGAGTCGTTAAATTGATAATTAATTCAAACTTATTAATCCATTTTTTATTGCATATATAACAACTTCGGCAACGTTAGAACAATTTATTTTTTTATAAATATTTTTGCGGTGAAAATCGACCGTACTGTATGAAATATTTAAAGTCTCGGCTATTTCATTATTTGTTTTGCCTTTACAGATGATTTTTAAAATTCCATTTCCCTGATACTTAAAGAGAGTTCTTTAAAGACTGTATTAATTCGTTTTTCATTTTCCATTCCTATAACTACTGCTTTTGAAGTTTTATCATCTAAATAAAATCCTTCAGTATGAACTTTTTTTATTGCTTCAAAAAGTTGTTTTAACGGAGCGCATTTTGTTACAAATGCCCTTGCTCCAAGTGATATAAATTCAGAAAATCAAAGCAACTTCAGTCGCTTTTTTTTGGACACATGAAAAAAAATACGATATTCGCCTATAAACAAGTTGGTGGCAATTAAAACAATACGGTCTGACAATTAAAAATTTTAAAAAATGAATAATATAAATAAGATACTTGGGGCTTTGTTAATATTCACTTTAACAACCTACGCTTGTAACAGGCAAGAAAAATCTTCGACAAATCATGGCGATAATAAGGAAGCCGTAGACTATGATTCGAAAAATTATGGAGATAATAATGTGGCCGGAAAGTATAAAAAGATTAATGGTATAAATCTTTATTATGAAATTTACGGAACAGGAAAGCCATTAATTTTTCTACATGGTAACGGAGGCTCAATAGAAGCCGCAAGCGCAAGGATTGACTATTTTGAAAAAATACTTTAAGGTTATTGCCATTGACAGCAGGGGACACGGAAAATCAATTGACACAACAACAAAAGAATTGACATACGTACAAATGGCAAATGACATTAAAGTTTTATTGGACTCATTAAACATAGACAGTGCATTTGTTTCAGGTCAAAGCGATGGAGGTATTTTAGGACTATTACTTGCCATAAATTATCCGAAAAAAATATCTAAACTAGCTACCTACGGTTCAAATATATTCCCCGGAAAGCAAGCTGTGTTTGATGAAATTGATAATAGGGTATTGGACACAATAAAAGTAACAAAGGACGTTAATAAAAAAAGACTTTATTCATTAATGGCGTATCAACCTAATATAACGGAAAAAGATCTGCAAAAAATTAAATGCCCGGTGTTAATTATGTCCGGTGACAGAGACGCTATTAGACTTGAACATTCTATTAAAATATTCAACAACATAGTGAACTCTAACCTTTTCGTAATGCCGGGAGCAACTCATTATGGCGCCAGTCAAAAGCCCGAATTGTTTAACCTGGTATTATTAGACTTTTTACATTACCCTTTTTCAAAAGTATCGACAGTTGACGTAATTAGAGGCAAATATTAACTGCCCTCAATACGGGCTTTATAGTAGTGGGGGGACAGTGCAAATAGAAACATTTGAGCAATTAATAAACATTAGCACGGGCAGACCATTTGAGTGTTCCAAAAGCCTACTAACCTATATATAATTACCAATTGATAATTGCCCCCCTGTAGGTGATGGCCTTTGGCCGATCATTCCCTGAACTCTTTACCCAGGTAACAATTAAACCCAAACCCAATGGTAAGGGTGTGCGAAGGGCCGGCCCAATCCTCGGGTGTAATACCACCAAAGGTTTCACGGCATACATAACCCGGGTTGAACGCAAAATGCAGCAACTGGTGCGATACCAATAAACCGTACGACATGCGATCATTGGCCCACAAATAAACACCCAGCTGCTCTTCGGTATACAACATTGATTTTGTTTTTACGTCTTCACCGCAATTCTGCGTTTTGATCCAAACATTGCCATAACCGGCACGCACATTAAATGTCCAGTACCAGCGCGGGTTCCAGTATTGCTGGTACCCAATTTCACCGAAACCGAAAAAACTCATCATTTTACCGTTTGACACCTCAACAAAACTGTACCGGTTAATGTCATAATACCCGTGCTGTATGTTGGCGCCTATGTAAAAGTTTTTGGCAATGGGTTGGGCAAACCCTACCTCAAGGTTGCTTATGCCGTTAAACACTTTTTTAAATGCTTCATTGGCCATGGCATTGGGTAATTTAAAACATGCGCGTATTGATCTTTTGAATTCAGGAATAACTTCGGGAGTGGTTTTTACCGGCTCATCCTTCTTCGGTTCATCCTCATCTTCCTGCGCCAGGACTGTTTGTGCAATAAATAAAAAAGCAAAAACAACCATTACCGTTTTAAGGTTGGTCATTTTTGCTTTTATCAATGTTTTATAACTCAAAACAGGTAAACGGCTTCAGCGACAAAAAATTATTTGTTACCTGTAATTTCAAATTCGGTCCTGCGGTTTTGCTGGCGGCCCTCGTCACTGTTGTTGGTGGCCACAGGGCGTGTGCTACCGTAACCTTTTGGCGTCAACCTGTCCTTGGCAATGCCCTTACCCACCAGGTAATTCACCACCGATAAGGCACGGTCCTCACTCAGTTTCTGGTTCGAACTTTCACTGCCAATATTGTCGGTATGCCCGCTGATTTCAACTTTTAGTGCAGGCACATCTTTCATGAGTTTTACCAGGCGGTCAAGTTCGGTATTCGATTTGGGGTCGAGTGTGGCCAAACCGAACGCAAAGAAAATATTGCGCAGCGCTATTTTACTTCCAACGGCAATGTTTTTCAATTCAATGGTTTTGTCAACCAAATTGTACTCGCTGGCCTGCGGAATGTCAAAATTTTCAGAATGGAACAAATACCCGTCAGCTTTTACCGCAATACCGTAGTTCTTTCCGGAATTCAAGCTGATGAGGAATTTACCGGTTGCGCTGTTGGTGGTAAAGGTTTGTATAACCGAACCGTTTGCATTGTCAATGATATCAATAGTGGCCGTAACGGGCTTGCGGGAAATGGCGTCAATGGTAACGCCTTTAAATACCGTTAAGCTTTTGCGGTCAACGGCAACGCTTGCTTCAATGGTATTGTCCACAATGGGTTTGGCTATGCCGGCAAGCAAATAATCTTCGGTATCGGTAATCAACTTTTTTTCAGGACCCCAGAATGTAACTTTGTAAATGTCCAACCCGCCTTTTCCGCCTTCGCGGTTACTGGCAATGTAGGCGTATTTACCGCTTGCAGTCATGGCAACAAATGTTTCGTCATAGGGTGTGTTAATAGGATAACCCAGGTTAATGGGCTCGGTCCACTGGCCTTGTTTTTTATACGAAACAAAAATATCATACCCGCCAATGGAATTGTGGCCCTGCGAAGTAAAATACATGGTTTCGTTGTCAGGATGCAAATAAATGGACCCCTCGTTAAAACGCGTGCTGATACCGCTTTCCTTTACCGGTGCGCCATAATTGGCATGTGAACGGTCATAAGCCCCGCAGGTATAAAAATCCGTTCCGTTTTCAGCCACGCCTTCCTTATCGGTCAAAAAATAAATTTTCATATCGTTGGGTTCATAAGCAGCATAGGTTTGGTTGGCTGGTGAGTTGAACTGCCTGTGCATGGGCTTTGCGGCTTCCCAATTTGCACCCACGAGTTTGCTTTCAAAAATGTCAAAATTACCCGGATCATTTTTATAAATAAGCAATTTATTGCCATCGTACGAAAGGTTCGAGGTGCTTTCATCGTTCATTGAATTTAACGGTGGGCCCAGTTGTGCAGGCTTGCCCCATTCATTGTCCATAAGGTTGCTCACATAAATGTCAAGGTCGTATTTGCCAACATCGTTAGCCGGGTGGCCGTTACTCCTGTTCGATGTAAAAATAATCTGGCTGCCGTCTGTTATAATACACGGGTTAAAATCATCGGCTACGCTGTTTATGGCCTCAATATTATCGACCCAAACGCGTTCATTCTTGGCGGTAATTTTTTTTGCTTCAAGGCATTCCTTTTTGTATTTCTCAATGAATTTATTCCAATCCTCGGCCTTGCGGCTTGTTTCAAACGACTGGAATGTTTGCACAGCTTTATCAAACTCGCCTTTCAGGTGAAGGGTCATGGCCGTAAAGAACTTGATTTTAGGGTCGCACTCAGGGTCCAGTTCATTGGCGCGTTCAATAAATTTTATGGCTTTGTATTTTTCATTGGTGTAAATATACGCGTTGCCCAGTTTGAAATTTAAGTCGGCATTGTTCGGATTAAGGTTTTGCGCAATAAGGTATTGCTGTATGGCCAGGTCATAGTTTTTGCCCGGGTTTTTTGTTTGCAGGGTAAGCTCATTGCCTTCTTTAAGGAACTCATCGCCTTTTTTAATAGCCTCTTTAGCCTTTTTCAGCTCTTCTTTTTTGTCTTTAAAATTAGCTTCCTTGAATTCCACATTTTGCGCAAAAGAAAATGAGGTTGCCAGAACCAGTGCTGATGTATATATAATTTTTTTCATTGTTAATCTTAAATTTTGAATTTACTATTGAATCTTAAAATCAATTGCAATCGCTTACGGCATATTTTCTTCCGAGTTCGGCACCCAGTTCACGCGCCTTTTTCCAATCGGAACAAGCGCCTGCCTGGTTACGGGTCATTTCACGCGCCACACCGCGGTTGGCATAAGCATTGCCATAATTGGGATCAAGTTGAATAGCCTTGTCAAAATCCTTTTCGGCACCTGCGTAATCTTTCTTTTTGAATTTTACGCTGCCGCGGTTGTTGTAAGCGGGAGCATAATCAGGTTTTAATGAAACAACTTTATCAAAATCCTTGATGGCATCGTCAAATTTTTCCTGCTCAAAAAACATGCTGCCACGGTTATTGTAGGCAAGGTGAAAGTTGGCGTCAATGCTTATGGCGCGGTTGTACGCTTCAAGGGCGCCTTTGAAATCTTTCATTTTCTTTTTTACTGTTCCAAGGTTGGTAAGCGCCAGGGCCAGGTTGGGATTATACTTAATTGCGGCATCGTAATCGGCTACGGCAAGCGGATAATTTTCCAGCATGCGGTAACAGCTGCCGCGGTCATTATAGGCGTAAGCAAAATCAGGTTTGATTTTAATGGCATTGGTAAATTGTTCAATACCTTTTTTGTAATCCTTCATTAAAAAATATACGCAGCCCAGGTTGTATGCTGCCTTTTCGTTCTTTGGCGACAGTTTAACAGCTTTCATGAAATCAAGCTCCGCGTTTTTATAATCCTTAAGCTCCATATACGCTTTTCCGCGCTGGGCAAATGCTTTTCCGTTCTCAGCACTTAACTCAATAAGCTTTGCAAATGACTTTACCGCATCATTGAATTGTTTATGTTCAATTTCTGCAACGCCTTTGTTGTACCATGCCTCTTTAAAGGTAGGAGCAATGCCTACAGCTTTTTCATACGAACTGATGGCCGAAGCATAATTTTTTTGCGCGAATGCATTGTTGCCTGCGTTGTAGGCATCCTGGAATTCGGCCGTGAGTTGGCTGGCCGCATTAACGGCATCAATGGAGTCCTTGTACTGCTGTTCGCGTTCGGTCAACTGTGCCGAACCCAGCAGGGGAAAAAAAAGCCCGAAAAGGGCAAGTGATTTTCGTATCATATCTTGAACAGGTTTGTTCAAGTATAACAAAATGCATGCAAATCGTGAGACGGAGTTTTAAACAAGTTGTTAAAGGTAATACCGCTATAACAGCCTTTCCAATTGTGAAAACACTGGTTATGAGGGTAAGTATACCATCAGTTGTGTTTAATGGGTCACGGTAATGTGGCCATGGGTTTCAATTATATTATCATCAACACAGGTACGCTTGTATTGCAACAGGTAAAAATAAACCCCGTCATTCACATATTTTCCGTCTTTTTTACCGTCCCAGCTCGTGGCCGTGCCCTGGTTATCAAAAATCAATTGTCCCCATCGGTTAAAAATTTTAAAGGAGTAAACTTCCATGTCTTCCAGGGTTGCTGTTTTGGAAACTCCTTTATAGCCTATATAAAATTCATCGTTCACCCCATCGCCATTAGGCGAAAATACATTTGGTATAAGCAGTTCGGCACCCAATACCGATTCTCCTTTTTCAAATGTTGATGTAATGGTCTCAACCTTGTTGCAGGTAAAATCATATGCCGTAAGCGTAACGGTATATAGTCCCGGGGTTATATAATAGTGGTCCACAATTAACGCATCGGTAAACGAAGTGCCGTCACCCATATTCCATATAAGCGAGTCAGCACCGGTACCTGTAAACAATAAATGCACATACATGGTATCGGTACACGGGGGTGGCGGTGCAAAGGTGAATTCCGCGGCAAAATTCTCGGGTTCCAAAATGGTTACCGAAGCATAAGC
Organism: Flavobacteriales bacterium; assembly: GCA_035628535.1. Lineage (GTDB taxonomy): Bacteria > Bacteroidota > Bacteroidia > Flavobacteriales_D > UBA2798 > DASPJQ01. The sequence goes on from DASPJQ010000278.1 coordinate 13,949, forward strand.
CGTATCGGAAATATTGCAGGTTGATGAATCGGTGGCCACATACATAACCGAAAAAACCCCCGTTGTGGTAAACGTATAGGTGGGGTTAGGAAGTGCTGAGGAACCAATTCCATCGCCAAAATTCCAATAGTGCTGCGGTGCGGTATTGCCTCCATTGTCAAATGTTACGGTATAAGGCGGTTCGCAACTGAACACATCGGGCGATGCATCGGCTGTTATGGTAAGAAAAGTTGGAAGATATTCTACGGTATCGGTAACGGTTCCGCTTACTCCGCATGCCGAATCATATGCATACATTTCAATGACGTATATGCCCGGAACGGTATACGTATGCGTGACTGAAAAATCATTGGTGTAAACAGTTCCCTCGCCCATGTCCCATGAAATATAGTCGGCACCGGTTCCTGTAAAATTAAGGTCTATAGTGAGTGGTCCGGGATCGCAGGGATCATACGGTGGAATATCAATGGTTGCAGCAAATACCTCAGGTTGCAGAATCTGTACTGTTACATACGAAGTATCGGAAATATTGCAGGTTGATGAATCGGTGGCAATATACATGATGACATACGTACCGGTATCGGTAAACGTGTAGGCAGGATTAGCCAGTGTTGACGTGCTTCCATTGTCAAAATCCCAAAAATGCTGCGCAGCTGTGCTTCCTCCATTTGAAAATGTTACCGTATAAGGTGGGTCGCATGTAAACACGTTGGGAGAAGCATCGGCATTCACCGTAAGAACGTTTGTAGCGTAATTGATGGTATCGGTTATGGTGCCGCTTAATGCACAGGTTGAATCATAGGCGTACATTTCAACAATATATGTTCCTGGGGCAGTATACGTATGGATTATGCTTGTGTCACCTGTATAAACCGTGCCATCGCCCATGTCCCATGAAAGATAGTCAGCCCCGGTACCGGTAAAATCAAGTTGTATCGTAAGCGGGTCTCCCGTACACGGGTCATAAGGTGGAACTACAATGGAAGCATTGAACACTTCGGGTTCAAGAATAACCACCGATAATTGTGCTGTATCGGCAATGTTGCAGGTTGCGGAATCAATGGCAATATATGTAATGACGAAAGAACCGGTATCGGTAAACGTGTGTATGGGGTTGGCCAGCGTTGATGTTGATCCGTCACCAAAGTCCCATATATGGTCAGCCGCACCGGCCGATCCTGTAAAATTTACATCATAAGGAGGATCACACGCAATAACGTTGGGTGATGCATCGGCAACCGCTGTAATTCCCGAATAAACAAATTCCATTTTTATGGCACCCAGGTTGCAATTGGTAGACCCATTTACATTTGACCATACGCCAGGGGTTGTTGGAAATGCATCGGAACTTCCGCATCCGGCACAAACTGCCTGGTAAATGGTGCCGGCCTTATCAAAACGACTTGTACCGCCATCAACATGTTCAGCCAATGTGCCTGCACCAAAAAAACTGCCGTACAATAAACTGGCTGCATTTTTTTCCAATACAATGAAATAAAAATCAGAACCATCGGTTACGGCATCATACGCATCGGGTGTAACCGGCAAACCTGTTGTGGTTCCCTCGGCATTTACAGTGCCACCCCAGCCCGATACATAAATATTCTGGCAATTGTCAACCAATAAAGCGGTTGGTGAAATATTGATGGTGGACGCCCCGCTTCCAAAAACCGTTGAGAAAACGGTTGCGGTAAGGTCTTCATTTAATTTATGAATAAAATGCCTGCCATTCGCGTTTGAATACACACCAGCTGAAACCGGATACGCACCTTTTGTTTGGCCAACAACAAAAACTTCACTGGCCGCGTTCAGGTCAAGCAGGTAACCCTGGTCATAACTTGAGGTGCCCAGGTATGTGGATGCAACACCCGCACCTGTATTTGCATCAAGCGCCACCACAAACGCGTCAACAGTACCTCCCGGTGCAACCGTAGTAAGCGCCCCAGCCGTTACAGGGAAATTGGTACTGCGTGTGCCGCCTGTAACATAGGTACGGCCATTGAGTCCCGGTTTGATGGAATAGGCCCCATCAGCCGCAGTACCACCCAGGTAAGTTGACCACATAAGCGCAGTGAGGTCAGCGTCCATTTTAAAAGCGCAACCTTCCTGCAAGCCTGACAACGTTGTTGAGTAAGCACCGGCAGTTGTTGGAAAAGCTGAGGAAAGGGTTGATGAACACACGTATATATTTCCCAATGAATCCACCACTACTTCGCCACGGCTTTCATCACCATAGTTAAGGTTAAGGGTTGCATCAAGATTGAGCCCGTCATTGGCGCTTCCGCCAATATAGGTTGATCCTAAAAGTGCACTACCGGTACTGTTAAATTTGCTGATAAAAATATCGGAACCGTTAGCATAACTCAAGCTGTTTACCGAAACAACAGTGCCGCTGTTAAAACTTGCGTCATAGCATCC